>JAAYWY010000153.1 GCA_012516165.1 Bacillota bacterium | reverse complement strand
GATCACGGTGTGGCCTGCACCATCCCTGGCCTGGGACCCCTATGGCCCAGTTGTGAACTGCGTACCCGCCGCATCGAAATCCGCGACGGCTATGCTCTTTTTAAAGACGTCAAGTGGCCCATCGACCCCATGATCGGTGTCATCGGCACCGCTCCCGACGGCGAGGACGTCTCCACCGGCTTCGTCTTTAACGGCGGCGGTAACATGGACAGCCGCATGATAACAAAGGGTGTCACTGTCTGGCTCCCTGTCCGGGTCCCCGGCGCCCTTTTGGCCATGGGCGATATCCATGCCACCATGGGTGACGGCGAGGTTATCGGTAACGGTCTAGAGATTGCTGGGGAGATCGTCGTCCGCGTCCGCCTCGTCAAGAATTTTACTCTCAACTGGCCCGTCACCGAGACGAGGGACGCCTGGTTTGTCAACACCCGTGGTGCCACCTGTGACGAGGCCATCGAGGCCGGCTACAAGGAGATGCAGCGTCTTATATCCCAGGCCTATGCCTGGGATATGACCGACACTGCCATCTATATGTCACTGCAGGGCTATCTGGAGTCTAACCAGGCCTGTCTTACTCCTGACGAGGGCGGCAACACCTTCCGCGTCGGCACTCCTAAGGTCGCAACTAAGCCTAGGCTCATCGGCTGATTTCCTCCTCCTATCGATCGAGTAGATGGGGGCTAGGCGCCCCCTTTTACTCGATTTAGATACTTGACGGTCTCCAATTCACGGCGGCAAAACGGTGCTACTTTTTAATCAGGAGGCTGGCAGGGACTTATTTTTTGTCCATACCGTAAATAGGGTTGCATTCTGACTACTATTCCAGCAGAAAAAGTTAATTTAAAGCAAACGAAGAAGTGGGTAGATGGTATAATACTTTTGATGCCCGGAGCAAAAACAAGATTAAAAAGAGGTGACGCTGCTGTGAGTATAACGGTAAGGGAGGCGTTAGAACTAGGAATTTTACCTGGAGCCAAAATGATTGCAGGTTCGGGAGGTTTGAACAGACAAATTAGCTATGTGGACATTATGGAAGTACCCGATCCCGATAAATACCTCCGAAATGAGTTACTGCTCATAAGCAGCTGGTACGCCATCCGCGATGACGAAGAAGCTCAGTGCCGACTAGTTAATGCGGCCGCTGATGCAGAGGCTGCTGGTTTTGCCCTTAAGGTAGAACGTTATTTAGGCCGGGTTAGTGAGCGGGTAATCACTGTGGCCGACCAGCGCCAATTGCCAATTATTGAGATTGCGGGAAACGTGCCCTACATAGAAGTTACACATCCTCTGCTTACCAAAATCCTTAGCGATCAGACTTTTAAGTTAGAATACTATCTTAAGGTGCATAAACTATTTCGCCGGGTGGCTCTTGAAGGTGGGGACTATACAGACCTTGCCAAGACTTTATACTCTCTTATACATAACCCTGTTATTATGGCCGATGACAAAGGTAAGCTGTTAGCCTGGTTTTCAGAAGGGGAACTGGAGCGCGCCTCTCTTCAGGCTGGTATGACAATCTTAGATAACAAAGATATAGTCTATCTAAGTTATGTAAACCAGTATGCCTATCGGCAGTTAGAAGGGGACTTGGGCGAATATTTGGTGTTCCCTATTCGCATCGAGGCTGATACATATGGTTATTGGCTAATCGGCGAGGTTAATAGACCTTGTACGGAACTGGATTATCTTGCTATAGAAAATGCTAGTACCATTGCTGCCTTAGAAACTACGAAAAGAGCAGCGGTGACAGAAATAGAAAACTACTTTCGCCACGATTTTGTGGACGAACTTATTCGCGGCGTTTTAATGTCCGAAGACAATGCATATGCTCGGGCAGCGGCTCTTGGTTGGGAGTTTGTTCCGCCAGCAGCAGTTATTGTGGCTGATATTGATGGGTTTAGTACTGTCGTAGAAAACAAGAAAGATGAAGAATATGCTAAAAAGGTAAAACTACGAATGTTGGCTGTGATTCAGGCGGTTATAGGAGCTTGTACCCGTTCATTTATTGTTACCAGCAGAAGTGATAGTTGTATTGCTGTGGTCAACCTACCGTATAACCAGCGGCATAAAAATCCTACCAAGTGGCTGCTTAACCTTCTAACAAAGCTGCAAACAGAACTTAAGTCGAACCTTGATGATATAAGCATTTCTGTGTCTGCCAGCCAGCCTATCTGGCGGCTTGCAGATGTAAGGACAGGTTATTTGGAAGCCTTTGAACTTTTAAAAATAAGCCGACTTGTGTCTGGGCCGGGCCAGATAGCTACCAAGGATGGGTTAGACACATATCGACTTTTTTATCATTGTGGTTCGGAGGAGGCAATGCAAGCGTTTTGTAAGGAATTATTAGCCCCTCTTATTAAGGCCGATACAGAAAGTTGTACTGACCTCATCCACACCCTTCGGCTGTACATAGAGAATGGGGCCTCTATCAAGAAAACAGCCCAGTCCTTGTTCATCCACGAAAACACTCTGCGGTATCGCTTAAAGAAAATAGAGAGTATAACCGGATTGGATCTCCGGAACCCAGGCCATCGTTTCAAATTAGCTTTGGCGTTGCACATATTTCCTTTCACAGCCAGTATATAGCGGGGAATGGTAGGCGCTCTACAAAAAAAGAGCGCTTTTTTGTTTTTTGTCGCCAAAGGCTAAAAGGAGCAAAGGGTCAAATTATTACTTTACATATCAGGGCAGACTAAATCTAACTTTTGATAGATTGAGTATTGCCGACTAAAAGTTAAAGGAGGGCGAAAAGTAATTTGATTCCATGTTCTATATTTCATATTGTTATTTGATATTGACAGACGTGAGGAGGGATGAAGATGGATAAAGGTAAAATGCAACACGAACGGGCATTGGCGCCGGAGACGTTGATACTCAGTATAATTATGGCCGCTGCGGCAGCTGCTATTTGTATGCAGATTATTGCCCGTATCGGAATTACTCCTAATACTTCTATTATTGGGGCTATTGTAGCCATGATGCTAGCACGAATGCCTTTTAGCTCTATGGCCAAATTCCGGTCGTTAGAAAGACAGAACTTGGTACAGACTATGACATCGGCGGGGGGATTTGCTGCTGCCAATTGTGGCCTCTTGGCAGTGGGCATTATTTACTTGTTCGGTGAGCCGGGATTAGTTATAGCGATGTTAATCGGCTCAACTATAGCTACATTAGTAGGCATGAGTCTTGTTTATAGTGTTTTTGATTCGGACTTATATCCGGGCGATGCACCTTGGCCACCTGGCGTAGCTACTGCCCAGGCCATTGTCGCTGGTGACCAAGGGGGGCAAAAAGCTAGGAGACTACTTGAAGGTATTGTTGCTGGCGCCATTGGCACGCATTTCGGGCTTCCTATGGCGGGAATAGGTATTGTATTTATTGCTAACATATTTGCCATGACAGCTTTAGGTGTAGGCCTTGTTATTCGCGGTTACTCGCAGCAACTTTTTGGTATTAATCTAGGCGCGACTTATATTCCCCATGGTTTTATGATTGGTGCTGGGTTAGTTAGCTTAATACAAGCTATTATAGTTATTCAGAGAGGATCTAAAGCGAAAAAAGAAGTTCACACCACTTCAGACAAGCAAGCCACAAGAACAGTTAGCCCCGCTCAAGCCCGTCGGGCCATGTTGTTACATTTGGGGTTATATTTAGCAGGGGCATTGATCTTAGCTATCATAAGCGGTATTTACACTGATATGAGCGTGGGCACGATGATAGTGTGGGTTTTATGGGCTGGCATATCGGCCTTGTTGGCAGCGATACTGGTTGGTTTAGCGGCTATGCACTCTGGTTGGTTTCCTGGGTTTGCTATCACCGTTATATTCCTAACGTTAGGCCTATTTATGGGTTTTCCTGGTTTACCGTTAGCCCTGTTAAGTGGTTATGTAGCCAGCTCTGGCCCCTGTTTTGCTGATATGGGCTATGACCTTAAAACAGGTTGGTTGCTGCGGGGTGAGGGACAAGATGCCGAGTATGAGCTTAAGGGGCGTAGAGAACAAGTTATCGCCGAGTTAATCGGTGGTGTGGTTGGTATGGTCATGGTTGCCCTATTTATGAACATGCATTTCGAGCTAGACATGCTTCCTCCGGTGAGCCAAGTATTTGCTACCACTGTTCAGGCTGGTGTAGAACCAGGAATAGTGCGCCAGCTTGTTATGTGGGCCATACCAGGGGCAATTTTGCAGGCCATAGGCGGATCTGGGCGAGCCATGGGCATTCTCTTTGCCACGGGATTATTGATCAATAATCCAATCTATGGTATTGGTGTTCTTCTAGCTGTAATTATACGGCTTATTATCGGTACAGAGCCGATGGAGATCCGGGAGGCAGGGCTTATTGCTGGCGACGGCTTGTATGGTTTCTTTTCTGCTATTGCCCGTTCGTTCTTTTAATTATTTTAGTTAGTTTCTTGTATTGCGCTCCAGTTTTTTAAAGTTGCGCTTAGGGGACAACTACAACTCTTTACCCTAAAAGTCCCCTAAGCGAATTATAAACGAGGACGGGATGAACCATGACAAAGAGTCGGATTGGATTAATTAGAGTACTTACCACCGATGATCCCGAGATTTTAGGCTTACACGGGAAGGCTATAATGGAGGCCTTTCCTGACTTAGAAGTGATAACCCGTTGTATTCCCGACCAACCGCAGGGTGTATTTGACGATGAGACAGAGCAGCAAGCCTGGCCCAAAGTGGTAGCTTTGGCCAAAGAAATGGTCCAAGAAGATGATCTAAAGGCCATGGTTATTAGCTGTGCGGCCGATCCTGGTGTATGCCAAACAAGAGAAGTGTTGACTATACCGGTCATTGGTGCCGGTAGTGCTGCAGCCCATGCTGCTCTTGCTTTGGGGACGAGCATTGCTGCTCTCGGTATAACAGCTGATGTTCCTTTAGCTATGGCCAGTGTATTAGGATCTGCTTTGGTGGCCGCAGGTAAACCAGCTGGTGTACAAACGACACTGGATCTGATGAAGCCAAGTGGCCAGAGAGCTGTTTTGGAAGCAGCAGCTGAGCTTATGGCCAAAGGGGCCAAAGTGTTAGCTTTGGCCTGTACCGGTATGACCACCATAGGAGCAGCCCAAGTTATTCGACAAAAATTGGGTATAAAAGTAGTAGATCCCGTCATAGCTTCAGGATTGTTTGCTTGGTATGCCACCAAAGAGTTTTAAAGGGGGAATCGTTTTTGGCTGAGCTCGTTTTAACCGACGAACTGGTGGAAGCGGCGGTGATTGGCGGAGCTGTTTTAGGTGGTGGTGGTGGCGGATCCATGACTTGGGGGCGTGAGCTAGCCCAGCTGGCGGTCCGAATGGGGACTCCCCGGTTAGTGGATAGCGACGATGTAAACGATAATGCTACACTTGTTACTGTATCGGCTGTGGGGGCACCGGCAGCGAAGGAGGCAATGGTTAAGCCGGTGGGCTATGTGCGGGCAGTACAGCTGCTCATGGAACAAGGTGCTATCAAGGCCGATGGGCTCATTACCAACGAATGTGGCGGGACAGCGGTGGTAAATGGTTGGTTGCAGTCAGCTGTCTTGGGTATACCGATCATTGATGCTCCCTGTAACGGTAGAGCTCATCCTACCGGGGCCATGGGATCCATGGGCCTTCATGCTACAAAAGATTATGTATCCTACCAGGCAGCAGTCGGTGGCAACCCCAACAGCGGCAGGTATTTGGAACTTTTTGTACAAGGTAATATCCAGCAAGCAGCAGCTTTGGTCCGCCAGGCGGCAGTACAGGCTGGTGGGTTAGTAGCGGTAGCCAGAAATCCCATTAATGCAGGCTATGTCAAAGAAAATGCGGCACCGGGAGCAGTGCGTCAAGCTATTGGTGTGGGGCAAGCTATGGTTTCGGCCCGATATAAGGGCACAAAGGCTGTGGTGGAAGCGGCAGCCAAGGTGTTAGGTGGTGAAATTGTAACCAGCGGTGTAGTGGAAAAAGTGGAACTTAAAACCGAGGGCGGTTTTGATTCGGGCCGAGTTCTAGTCGGCGGCTTAGAATTGACGTTCTGGAACGAGTACATGACTTTAGAGAAAACAGATGGCACCAGATTAGGCACTTTCCCGGACCTGATCATGACTTTAGATCAGGTCACCGGTACCCCTGTAACCACGGCGGATATTAGAGAAGAACAGCAGGTGGCAGTGCTTCTTGTCCCCCGTACAAAATTGCGGCTAGGGGCGGGCATGCGTTGTCCAGAGCTTTTTGAACCAGCCGAACAGGTGACAGGTAAGAAACTAATCGACTATCTTTAATTACAATAACAACACAATAGGAGGTTGTGACTAAACATGGCCCTAAAACAGGTTCTGGAAGTCTATGAGTTAATGGATAGTCCACAAGTAGATGGGGAGCAAATCAAAAAACTACTTTTAGATGCTGGCCTTGACGACGTTAAATCCGAGCGCATCGAAGGACCTAAAGGGTACACTGATTTTGTTAAGGTGGTTGTTCCTGGGCGAAACGGCAAGAAAAGTGGGGGAAAGGCACCTACGTTAGGTATTATTGGCCGTCTCGGTGGGCTTGGTGCCCGTCCGGAACGCATCGGTTTTGTGTCCGATGGTGATGGGGCAGCAGTGGCGATTGCAGCTGCGCTGAAGTTAGCACGCATGCACTCTTTAGGTGACATATTGGCAGGGGATGTTGTTATTTCTACTCACATTTGTCCCCATGCGCCCACCAGACCCCATGACCCTGTACCGTTCATGGATTCCCCGGTGGATATTGCTACTATGAACAAGTACGAAATAGACCCGACCATGGATGCTATTTTATCGGTGGATACTACCAAAGGCAACCGTATCGTCAACCACCGGGGTTTTGCCATTTCACCTACGGTTAAGGAAGGTTATATTCTTAGGGTGAGTGAAGATTTGCTGGATATTATGTCCATTACTACAGGCCGGTTCCCGGTGGTCTTTGCTATTACTACCCAGGATATTACGCCCTACGGCAATGATGTTTTTCACCTAAATAGTATTTTGCAGCCATCTACGGCCACTGCTGCTCCCTGTGTAGGAGTGGCCATTACCACTGAAACGCCAGTTCCCGGTTGTGCCACCGGAGCTAGCCATGCTTGTGACCTAGAAGAGGCGGTGCGTTTTGTGATTGAGGTAGCCAAAGTGTTTGGCGAAGGCAAATGCAGTTTCTATGATGAGGCGGAGTATCAACGCCTGTTAACCTTATATGGGTCGTTAAGCCACTTCCAGACTTTAGGCCAGCAGGGCCAGAGGGAGTAAAATAATCATGAAAGCCCAGCTTACATTAACAGTAAGCGAAGGCAAACAGCTTATTGCCCTCGCTGTTACCCAAATGCGAGAGGTGCAGATGGCCTTTACGAGTGGCAAGATTCTCCTTAAAGGTGGTACTACAGTATCAGCTGTGGCGGAAGAATTAGTAGGTATACCCCTTAGGATTTCAGGCCGGGTTACGCCGCTGGGTACCAAATCAGCACAAAAAAATGTTAATGCACCTCATTCGCTGTTAATCGTAAAAGGTGAGCCTAAAGGAGTGGACGACTCATTAGAAGAAGCTGTTCTTTCCATGGGGCCGCGGGATGTGGCTATTTGTGGTGCTAATTTAATTGATCAGCATGGCGCGGCAGCCCTGATGGCGGGAAGTCCGTTAGGAGGTAATCCTGGTCGTGTTATCGCTGTTTTTGCTGCCGAAGGAATTACTACTATTATACCGGCTGGCTTAGAAAAGTTAACCCCTGGTTCTATTGCCGAAGCTATGTTAGCAGCTAGTCGCCAAGGCTGTGACTGGTCTCTGGGAATGGCTGTGGGACTCATTCCTGTGCCCGGTCGGGTTATTACTGAACTTGAAGCCTTTGCCATGTTAGCTAAGGTTAAAGTTACTGTTATTGGCCGCGGCGGTGTAGCCGGGGCAGAAGGATCAACTACCTATGTAGTCGAAGGAACCGAAGCGGAGGTTATAAAAATATGCCGACTAGTTCTGAAGCTAAAAGGGGCCCCTACCAGCGGGGCAGCGGGGAGCTTAGAGGAATGCCGGCGTGGTGGCCCCAACTGCCATCGTCATCTGGGCTGTGTCTATGGCGGCAAAGAAAAAACTAAGGTAACGCTGGGGGTGACAAGTGGTGAACAGTAAGGTTATTGGTGCGGTGACCATTGGCCAATCGCCTCGGGTTGACTTGGTGCCGGAACTACTTACTATTTTAGGGCCAAATGTTGAGATTAAAGAAGCAGGGGCATTAGATGGCCTAAGTAGGGACGAAATTGCAGCTTTTGCTCCTCAAGATAAAGACTATGTGCTAGTTACACGGTTGGCCGATGGCTCCTCAGTTAAGGTGGCAGAAAAATATATTACTCCTCGGCTCCAGGAAAAAATACAGGGGTTGTTTGACCAGGGCATTGAAGTGGTGATTCTACTTTGTACCGGCGAGTTTCCCGAAATGCCCGGTCAGGGACTTTTGCTTCGTCCGCAACGGATACTGTACAATGTTACCCAAGCGATAGCTCCCGGGCTAAAACTGGGGGTAGTATCTCCGGCGGCTGATCAAATTCCCCAATCACAAAAGCGCTGGTACCAGGTGGGAAGAGAGCAGGTTATGGTAGCGGCTTCCCCCTATGGCGATCCCGCCGAATTGGAACAGGCGGCGCAAACTCTCAAGGAGCAAAGCGTAGAGCTAGTGGTGCTTGATTGCATGGGATATACTTTAGCTATGCAAGATAAGGTCCGTGCCATAACTGGTGCCCCGGTCATTTTAGCTCGAGGTATCCTGGCCCGGGTTGTAAAGGAGCTTGTAGGCTGAAAGGAAGATAACTTATGACTGACAGTATGGTCAAGATAGCAGAACACCTTCTGCAGCAGAACCTGGCCCTAAAAAGCGGGGAACAGCTTTTGGTTATCGTGGACGAAACAACATTAGAAATAGGGAAGGCGTTGTTTGACGCGGGCCAAAAATTAGGTGCTCAAAGCTCACTGCTGGAAATAGAACCGCTAGGAAGAAGCGGTGCCGAGCCAGCACCCATGGTGGCTCAAGCTATGGCAGCAGCGGATGTTGTGGTAGCGGCCACAGCCCATTCCCTTACCCATACCCAGGCTCGCAAAAAAGCCTGTGCGGCTGGGGCCCGAATGGCAACCATGCCGGGCATAACCACCGACATGTTTGTTGGTGGGGCCTTAGCTGCCGATTATAACGAAATAGCTCGTCGGACCTTGAAATTGGCGGACCTTCTTACCAACGCTAAAGAAGCAGTGCTAGTAAAAGATGGCTTTTGTTTGACGATGTCCCTTGCCAAAAGACGTGCTGTGGCTAGTACCGGCATATACAAAGAAAAAGGACAAGGAGGTAACTTGCCTTCCGGGGAAGCGTTTATTGCTCCGGTCGAAGGCAGCGCCGACGGGGAAATTGTGATTGATGGTTCTTTTTCTGGCCTAGGGACGCTACAGGCACCGCTAAAACTAACCTTCAATCAAGGGACGTTGGTGGATGTCGATGGACCGGATAAAGATAGACTAATAGTTCTTCTCGGCGACAATCTACTGGCTCGCAACTTGGCTGAACTAGGTATAGGGACCAACGATAAAGCGCGTGTCACGGGAGTTGTTTTAGAAGATGAAAAGGTCTACGGAACAGCCCATATAGCCTTAGGTAGCAATGACACCTTTGGTGGCACTGTAGCTGCTGGGATCCACGTGGACGGAGTAATCATGGCTCCCGAACTGTACCTGGATGGCAAGTTAGTTCTAAAGGGAGGGCAACTCCTAGTATAAAAAAAGAGTAAAAAAAGGGCGCGTCGCACCACGTTTATGAAAAAACGTTTTGCGACACGCCCGTTTGCTATATTGTTTCTTAGTAGCGCCGAGAAGCGGGTTTTCCAGCATTTGTTCAGCAGGCACAATCATATAGGCAGGGACTGATTATCTGCTGGCTACTTCATCATAAAGTGTGCTAATGCTACTAGGGCTAGGATATAGGTAAACCAATGTACTTCTTTATTGCGGCCAGCAACTATTTTTACAATAGGGTAAGCTAGGAAACCGGCAGCAATTCCGTCGGCAATACTGTAAGCGAAGGGCATGAATAACATAGTAACAAATGCGGGGAAAGCT
>JAAYWY010000152.1 GCA_012516165.1 Bacillota bacterium | reverse complement strand
CTCTGGGGGCTCGATACCCAGAGCTTTTCCCACCCGCTTGGTGCTGACACGATCCTCACCTTTGACAATGGCTACGATTAGGTTGCCGTCAGCATCGATTAGACAGATGTTTTTTACGAAGTCTTCCGGTTGCACCTGAGCCGCTTGGGCCGCTTCTTCCACCGAATGACAGGACCGGTCAAAGATTAGCTGCTCAGCGTCGATACCATTGGTTTTAATGTGGTCCCTTAGTTTGTGGGCAAACTTATCCATACTAAAACCTCCTTGGATTTGAGTTGCGAACGTTCCAAGAAACCTGTGTTTAGGATCTCCAGTATAGTTTTTCCAAAAGGAGGAAGTTTCCTCCTTTGTTTTGTTAGCATTGCTCAAACTATCCCAATCGAACCATGCAAGAATTCTAGGTCGAGCAGTTAAGAGATAGGACGGTGGGCACCTAATAAAACCGGCTACAAGAGAAGGGAGTCCTCTAAGGGCTCCCTTTATATGTGCCACAAATGAGCGCTGGCTCTAGGCTAGGTTCTCTCCAGGCTGGGCATGAGCAAAAAGGCCCTTGTATTGACAATTGATGCAAAAGGGGGTTATCCTCTAAACGTAGTGTTTATTTCAACTTTGGACGGGGGATGTTTTTTGTGCAGCTTGGTATGACAGCAGACGAGAAGTTGAAGATGATGACACAAGAGCCGGTGGAACGGCTCATTTGTTCATTGGCTGTGCCTACTATAGTGAGTATGCTGATTACATCTATTTATAATATGGCCGATACGTTTTTTGTTAGTAAAATAAGTACCAGTGCGTCCGGTGCCGTGGGCGTGTCCTTTTCGCTTATGGCTATTATCCAGGCGCTGGGGTTTACGTTTGGCATGGGTTCCGGTAATTATATTTCCCGGCTGTTGGGGCAGAAAAAAAGACAGGATGCAGCCAAAGTTGCCGCTACTGGCTTTTTTACTACCCTGGGCGTAGGGGCAGTAGTTTCAGTGTTAGGTTTAACCTTCTTAGATCCTTTGGTGTACGCGCTTGGGGCCACTGATACCATTGCTCCTTATGCCAAAAGCTACCTGGGCTATATCCTAATCGGTACACCTTACATGGCTTCTTCGTTTGTGTTAAACAATATTCTCCGTTTCCAAGGCAGCGCCTTTTATGCCATGTTAGGGATTGGAACCGGTGGCATTATAAATATTGTGTTGGACCCCATCTTTATTTTTGGTCTCAATATGGGTATCAGTGGGGCAGCGCTAGCCACTATTATTAGCCAGTTTATTAGTTTTTTGATTCTCCTTCGCAATTCGAGTGTGGGTGATAATATTAAGATCCGTTTTCAAAACTTCACACCCCAATGGAGAATTTATCGGGAGATTTTTCGCGGCGGGCTACCTTCGTTTTACAGACAGATCTTGGCCAGTATAGCCATGATTTGCCTTAACTTTAGTGCCGGAGCATTCGGTGATGCCGCTATTGCTGCCATGTCTATTGTTGCTCGCGTGTTTCAGTTCGCCGTCTCGGCGGTCATCGGTTTTGGCCAGGGCTTTCAGCCTGTGTGCGGATTCAACTACGGAGCTAAGCGCTATGACCGGGTACTAAAGGCCTTTTGGTTCTCAGTCAAAACGGCCGCTATTGTGTTAGTGACAGTCAGTGCTGTAGGATTTATCTTTTCTTCCCAGATTATGACTCTCTTTCGTAAAGAAGACCTGGCGGTTATTGCAATTGGTTCGCGTGCCCTGAAGTTCCATTGCCTTTCCTTCCCGCTTTCGGCCTGGATAATTGTCACCAACATGCTTCTTCAGACCATTGGTAAGGCTACCGAAGCTTCTATCATAGCTGTATCCCGCCAGGGGTTATTCTTTCTTCCGGCTATTTTGCTCTTGCCCCGCCAATTTGGATTAATAGGTGTACAAATTAGCCAACCCATTGCCGATATATTTACTTTCTTAGTTGCATTGCTAATGGGTACCCGCGTGCTAAAAGAACTAAACCTTGGCGCCCGGCACATGAAACAGCATATTGGTCGCTTTGGTAAGACCAAACATAGTTATGTTACGGAAAGGGTATAGGATGGAGCCTTCATGTTCGACAACGTGAAAAAGCCGCACCGGGTGTGCGGTTTTTTGTGGGTAATCAGCCAACTTTGGTATTAGACTCCGTATTTGACAACAGTTGATCTAGAAATTGGGCTAAACCGTTTTTGTTGTTGGGAGTAGTTACATAATCGGCTTGGTGCCGCACTTCTTGCGGAGCATTTCCCATGGCTACACCTAGACCGGCGGCTAAAATCATCTCGAGATCGTTATAACCGTCACCTACAGCGACAGTGTGTGAAAGAGGAATTTGCAAATAGTTTGATAGATATTCCAAAGCTCTGCCCTTTGATACTTTCGGGGGCAGGATCTCCAGCAAATGATGGTAAGAAGAAGTCGGTTGAATAGCGGCTCCTAATTCTTTTTCTATTATTTGTCTTACTTGCTTAAGCTCTTCTGGTTCACCTAAGAAATCAATTTGCTCTGGACCATGGGCAGCCACAGCAGTTAAGTCGGGAATCAGTTTTGGTGAGGTAAACGAGTACTTTAGATATTCTTTATTCCAAGGAGCCAGCTTTTCCAGATAGAGCTGGCCCTTTGAATATAGCTGGCAAGCGCAACCGGTCTGGCGAGCAATGGCGACTAGAGCTTGCGCACTAATGCTGTCTATTTGCCAGCTGGCCAGGACTTCTCCGGCCAGCGTTTGCAACAGTGCGCCGTGGTTTAGGATTAGCGGCAAAGTCAGACCTAAGCGTTTGGCGTAAGGGAGGGCATCGCCAAACAGTCTGCCGGTGGCAAAGGTGACTTTGAGTCCTTGAGCCATGGCTTTTTTCACGGCAGCTTCCGTAACCGGCGACAGCTGGCTTTTGTGATCCAGCAAAGTACCGTCTAGATCAAGAACTAACAGGCGGTAGTGAGAAGTTGTCATGATTTCACCTCGGGAAATTTATTTGTGATTGTCCTTGGACAAAGGCTTGCTTTAAGGTGCGGGCGGCCAGCTGGGGATCGGGAGCGGACACAATGGCAGAGACTACTGATAAACCAGCAACACCAGTAGCGGCCACGGCAGCTGCGTTGTCGGCATTGATTCCGCCGATGGCTACAATGGGGATATTTACTGCCTTACGGACAGCGCGCAACCCTTCCAGGCCGATAGCATCGCCGGCATCGGCCGTAGTTCCGGTGGGAAAGACTGCGCCGACACCTAAATAATCAGCACCGTCTTTTTCAGCTTGCAGGGCTTCTTCCACTGATGAAGCGGATATACCGAGTATCTTGTCTGGACCGATGAGTTTTCGAGCCAATGTACAAGGTATGTCCTCTTGCCCCAGGTGTACGCCCTCGGCGTCTACAGCCAGTGCTACGTCCACTCTGTCGTTGATAATAAGGGGAATTTTATAGCGGCGAGTAACTTCTAGCAAAGCTAAAGCTTCTTGTACCATGTCACGGCCGGGAGCATTCTTGGCTCTATATTGTACCAAGGTGGCTCCGCCAAGGATGGCCTGCTCTACTATTTCTACCGACGTGCGCCCTTTGGATAGGGCTTTGTCTGTAATTACGTACAGGTCATAGCATACTTTCACTTTTCATACCTCCATTACAGAAATCTTTAACTTATCTTTCAGCTGCTCTGCATTTAAATTGTACACGGCATCGAACAGATGGGCCTGGAAAGTGCCGGGACCGTTTGCTTTGTTAGCTGCTATTTCCGCGGCCACGCCGTAAGCGGCTAGAGCACCAAGAGCAGCCAGGAAAGGATCTTCGGCTGCTGCTGTCCAAGCGGCAATAACGGAAGTGGCCATACAACCGGTGCCGGTTACAGCAGGAAGAAGGGGATGGCCGTTGTCGATGCGGGCTACCCTCTTGCCATCAGACACATAGTCGCGCTGCCCTGTGACGGCAGAAACGGTTGAATATTTTTTGGCCAGTTCTATTGCCAGTTGGGATCTTTCACGGTCCAGTTCGGCACTGTCGATATCATCGTCCGGGGCAGCATCCACTCCGCGAGGACGCTCTCCTTTTCCGGCTAAGAAGCCCATTTCTGAGCTGTTACCACGGATAACGGTACATTTTACCTTATGCAAGATGCTAAGGATCATTTCGGTACGAAAGGGAGTGGTTCCTACCGCCACTGGATCCAAAATAACCGGAATCTTATTTTCGTTGGCTGCCTGTCCAGCAGCCAACATGGCTTCCACTGAATCCGGGGACAATGTACCACAATTTAATACCAACGCCTGAGCATGTTGGGTCATAGCGGTAGCATCT
>JAAYWY010000151.1 GCA_012516165.1 Bacillota bacterium | reverse complement strand
GTCCGGTTGTAGAAGACTTCTATATACTCAAAAATAGCGTGGCGGGCTTCAGCTCTTGTTTTGAAACGGTTGCCATAAATCAGATCCTGTTTAAGTGTCCCGAAAAACGATTCCATACAAGCGTTGTCAAAACAGTTCCCTTTGCGGCTCATACTGCTAATCATCCCCAAATCCTTCAATGCCTGTTGATACTCTTTGCTGGCATATTGACTTCCGCGATCAGAATGATGAATAAGTCCTTGTGGTGGTCGATATAGCTTTGCGGCCTGAGTAAGAGCATTTAGCGCTAATTGGCGTGTCATGGTGCTGTCCATGGCCCAGCCTACAATCTTTCGCTGAAATAAGTCTAAAATGGCAGCCAGGTATAAAGCCTTCGTCTGTTGGAATGTAGGTGATGTCGGCTACCCAAATATGGTTGGGTCGATCCGTAGTAAAGTTTTGTTTCAGCAAGTTATCAGCAACTGGAAAGTTGTGCTTGGAATTAGTGGTAGCCTTGTACTTTCTCTTCGTCTTGGCAGCAATGCCATTTTCTCGCATCAATCGGGCTACTCGGTTTTTGCCACATTTAATACCTTGCTTATTGAGTGCCTTAGTGACCCTGGGACTACCGTAGGTTTCTCGGGAAGCCTGATAGACTTTACGGATCTCTTTCAGCAGCTCTATGTTCTGCTTCTCGCGGCTACTGGTAAACCGGCCACGCCAGGCATAATATCCGCTTCTGGATACTCCTAAAACTTGGCACATCTTCTCCACACGAAATTCGAAGCGGTGTTGGTGAATAAACTCGTAGGCTATTTCTGGTGTACTATGAAGATGGCCATAGCTTTTTTTAAGATGTCGCGTTCCTCTTTAACATTTACTAATTCCCACTTTAATCTTCGAATTTCTTCCTCCTCCGGCGTCCCAGTGGTTTCCCTACCCTTACCGGGAAAAGCCCTATCACCAAGCTTTTTTGCCTCGGCACGCCAGCGTGTAAGTACACTTTTGCTAATTCCCAGATCCATAGCAACCTGTTTTACTTGTTTTCCACTCGAATACGTAAGTTCTACAGCCTCGCGTTTAAATTCCTCGCTATATTGTCTCCTTGGCTTCCCCATAGACATTGCACCTCCCCGATTAAATATAACACCTTATCTTCGTGTCCATCAAATCGGGGGAAGGTCATATGTGGTTGTCAAAGATAAGCTTTATTGGCTGGATCTACAGTATTTAGTACCTAACTATATTGTACAAGGATGCGCCCCTTAGAACGAACGAGCTTGGCTTACTTGGGCCGCCTCTGAACTCGCCCCTTCGGGCTCGACTTGCCCACCCTACAAGGTGGGGACATGCATTGGCGGTTCTCCCTCGTTCGCCGTGCTCTTTTGACTGATCTCTAAGCTTCGCTTTGAGGATGGGGCCTCACGATCTTGTGTATTGCCTAAGGCTCGACGTATGAAACCAGGCTCTATGGGTATGGGCGGGACTCTGCGCCCGCCCGCGCTTTGTACCACTGGTGTAGTGTAGGAGTGGGACTTTGCGTCCACCAGTGCTTTGTACACCGACAAAGTGTAGGGGTGGGACTCTGCGCCCACCCGCTAATTTCTATAGCCCCATGGCTGCTAAGTATCTGGCCAGCACTCTTTCATGTGTATACTGCTCTATGCTGTGGGGCCGCTGTGGATGCTCTATTACTAGCTGTTCCATGTAATCTAAATCGTAGGGAGGATAGAGGTTATCAGGATGAATAAACTCAGGAAAGGCCATGGCGTTTGGGGCCACAGGCACGGCTCCCAGGGCCATGGCTTCTAACATGGCGACAGACAGGTTATCACAAATGGATGTGGTGACCACTACGGCTGCTTGAGCGAGGTTTTTTAGATAGCCTTTTTTGGTAGGATTGGGAATAAACTTTAGCCCGGCGGATTGGGCAATGAGGGCCAATTGCTGTAACCTCGGGTCGGCGCTCACTTGGTTGCCAGCTAGAGGGGCATATAGATGCCAGGTTTCGTACCCCTGGGCGATAAGCCTTCGGGCCAGTTCGATTTCGATTAAAGGCAGCCGTTCCCAGGAAAAGCGTTGGTTAAAAACTACCAAGTTAGCTTGTTTCGGCATGCTGCAATATGGTTCATATTGGTTAAAATCCAAGGGAAAACCAGTATAGGTCAGGCGAGAGCGGTGCTGAGGATAATAAGCGGCAGCGCTTTCTAAGGACCAATGCGAGTTACAAAAGAGCTTATCATAATAACCGAAGCGTTTTTCTTCCTGCATATTGACTCCTTCTAATCGGGCTGGATCATAAGGGAAACAGCTTAAATTACTGATGTTGGCAAACTTGCGCCCCGGTTTTTGCTCCACCAGTTCGATGATAGGATTTTGGGCCACAGAGAAAAGCCAGATATCGTCAGCTGTACTTTCTATTGCCTGAATTTCAGCTACAGCTTTTTGAATAGAGGGGGATGTATAGTCGGTTACTATGGTTTTTACCGCTAAGCCTATCTGTCTGAACCCGGTTTCAATTATATAGTTATAGGACCAGTGCCAGTGGCCTTCCCAACTGGGGTACGTAATAAAATACAGCAAAAAAATCACACTTTCTGGTTAATTTATACCCCCTGGTTTGTGACGCCTGGTCAGTGAAATGCGTCAGGTGGCCAGACCAAATTTTCATGCACGTTTTTTCTTCAGCCGCCGGCCGACTAGATACGCTTCCCTCAGCCACCGCCAGCCGATGGCGGGCGGCTGGGACGCGGGGTTGTTCCAGTGGGATTTTTTATTGGTCCCGGATTAGTGAGCTTATAGAACAGCTTTGGCGGTAAATCATATTGACTCCAGTATTGGTGAATTTCCGGGGGAAGTGCTTTTGCGTAGGCAGCAGTAACCATAGTCATCTCTCCTTACGGGCTCAAGCCCTGTACTATTACATAGTATGAAACAGATAAAAAACAGTGTATGTACCTGAAGTAAGCTGAAAGGGATGACATTTGGTAAATAGATCAATCAAAGGAAAGGCTGTTGGCTATTTGGAGCCGATAACCTATTTTGTACTGCGAAAGGCACATTATTCTTGTTTGCTTAATAAGCTGTAGAAAGTGTAGACTGCTTTATTTCGCTACCCCAATGAGGGAAAGGTGGTGCTATTTTGGCTTC
>JAAYWY010000150.1 GCA_012516165.1 Bacillota bacterium | reverse complement strand
GGGTTGCCACAATAGCCGCTACGAGTTTGGCCTAGGATTTCTGGAAGCTTAAAATGCAAACCCCAAGAGATAGAGTTCTTCAGCTCTTCGGTTTCGTTTTGCATGGCCCAAGCTAGATTTTTAGGTGTACAAAGGCCATATTCCTGTAAGGCCCTAATAATGGAATGTTCTATCGTATGCGCCTTTTCAGGGGTGACGATACCACCTACCTGCCCCTTAATCTGCACATAATTGCCATCGTAATCCTTCCCATAAATAGTGATGGTAATATCTTTCTTGGACCTCGGTTCGGTATAACCTCCTTGTGGCTGCCAGCCGGCACCGGAAATCACTGGTTGTCCCTGATTACGTAATTCCATAAGGTCCAGTTCTTGTACCGATTCGGCCACAATAAAACCTCGCTCTACTACAAACCTACGAGCCCAGGCATGAACAGTGCCACTTAAGCTAGCCACCAATACTTCTTCACTATTCCAGGTAATCGGATTTACTGCTTGGGCTTTATTCAAATCATCAATACGCACTAACATTCCTGCTGGATAAAGCATCTCGCCATTTTGAACCAGAGGCACCAAAAATGCGATAGCTTCCGGGCCCAAAAAGCTTAAAGTGCGCAGTGAAAAATCGTCTAGAAACAAACCCTGAATACTGCTCCCCGGCCGTGGCAATACCCCATTGGCCACTGGTAAAGCTAATACATTCATTTTGAAGCCTCCTTTAATTTTAAATTTGAACCTAATCACAGGTTGATTAGCTGCGCATGATAGCCATGAGTACTTCCTTAACTACCTGTGGCTCGGTCAGCGTCATGATCTGAGCTCGTACCTTAGCTGCACCCGGCATCCCTTTCAGATACCAAGCCAAATGTTTTCGCATTTCCACTACTCCTAAACGATCCCCTTTTTCCGCCACGGCCAGTTCTAAATGCCGTACAGCTAAAGATAAGCGTTCTTGAAAACTAGGTTCTGGCAACAAAGCTCCCGTTGCTAAATAATGGACTGTACGTCCAATAAGCCAAGGGTTACCCAACACACCCCGGGCCAGCATTACTGCATCACAGCCGGTCACTTCCAGCATATTATGAGCTGCCTCGGGAGTAAATACATCACCGTTGCCGATCACCGGCACAGTCACAGCCTCTTTCACCTGGCGAATAATATCAAGGTCCACTTTGCCACTGTAGAACTGGGATCGGGTGCGGCCATGGATAGTAATAGCTGAAGCACCACTGGCCACCAACAGTTTAGCTAGCTGGACCGCATTTTTCTGTTCACTATCCCAACCTGCTCTAATCTTGGCCATCACTGGCAAATCTACTGCCTGCTCTACCGCCGCCACAATGTCCGCCGCCAGCTTTGGTTGGAGCATAAGAGCAGCTCCTTCGCCGTTTTTTACTATCTTCGGCGCGGGGCACCCCATATTGATATCGATGGCCGCCGGTTGTAGTTTGGCCACTCGTCTAGCTGCTCGGGCCAAGATTTCTGGGTCTTTGCCAAAAAGTTGAATTACTACTGGCCCTTCGTCGCCTCCCAGTATAGCCATCTCCCATGTACGATCATTATCATAAAGCAATGCTTGGGCGCTAATCATTTCGGTCCACACTAATGCCGGTCCCTGTTCCCACGCTAACCGGCGAAACACCCGATCACTGACCCCAGCCATAGGCCCCACTACCACTTTATTCTGTAGTAACAGCGGCTTTAGCCCGCCCATACTTTTTCCTCCCAGATGCTAAAAAGCCCCTTTAAAGG
>JAAYWY010000287.1 GCA_012516165.1 Bacillota bacterium | reverse complement strand
GTGCTAAGTGTGCTGGTGGAATATGTGCTGGTAAATCTGATCAGGCGGATCGGACAAAAATACAATGTTGGTCACGAGTGAGGCGTGGGAACGGGGTATACGGATGATAAAGCTGATTGAACTAAGCAAGCGTTTTCCAACCGTCCAGGTGCTGGACCGCTTTTCCCTGGAGCTATCGGGGCGAGGGATTATTGTTTTTATGGGTCCTTCCGGTTCAGGCAAAACCACTTTATTTCTACTGATAAGCGGCCTGCTGCCGCCTGATGGTGGTTCGGTGGAAGCCCCAGAGCGGTGTTCATTTGTTTTTCAGGAGGATCGCTTGCTGCCCTGGCTCAGCGTACAAGAAAACATCGAAATCGTGCTGGACCGGCAACAGCAGCAGTCTGGTGTTGCCCAGCGGTTGCTGGTGGAGCTGGGCTTGGGCGGTACCGAGAACCAGTCAATACAAGAACTGAGCGGTGGCATGCGGCGGCGGGTGGCTATTGGACGGGCCTTAGCCTACGATGCCCCGCTGTTGTTAATGGATGAACCATTCAAGGGTTTGGACGCGGTTACCAAAAAACAAGTCATGGATATCATTACCCGGCAGGCGCAGGAAAGACTGATCTTACTAAATACCCACGATCCATTGGAAGCGCTGTATTTGGCCGACGAACTATATCTGCTGAACGGTCCGCCGCTTAAAGTCGCCGAACATATCGTGATCCCTGAAGCACATAGCGCCTGTCGTATGGATCCTGCTTTTTGGGCACGGTATCAGGGGGTGCTGGATATTCTGGGCGATAATTTGGAACAAAGTGGGAGCAAAGGGCAATAAATTAATAAGCAGTTCTTCGTTTTGTTTGAAATGGTTGCAGCTATCAGCTAGAAAATACATATTAACTTTCTGTTCGTAAATAATACGAGCAGGAGGTGAGTAACAAGTGGCACATCAGCTAACACAAAAAGAACGAATGCTGCTGGAAGATCAGAAAAAGCACGAAGAAATATGTATCCAAAAGTACCAAACTTATGCGGCCCAAGTTCAGGATCCACAGCTTAAACAACTGCTTGATACCTATGCACAGCAGGAACAGCAACATTTAGACAGTATCAACCAAATGTTGTCCGGGCAGGTACCTTCGATGTCCCCAGGACAGGGAGGACAGCAGAGCCAACAAGCTATACCGACCATGACAGCTGGTACCATGCCTAGGGGCGCAGCTAATCAACAAGATGCCTCGCTTCTAAGTGATCTCCTGATGACAGAAAAGTATGTTTCCAGTACCTACAATACGGCTATTTTTGAATGCACCAATTCCCAAATGCGACAAGCTTTAAACCATATCCAGAAAGAAGAACAACAACACGGGGAGGGGATTTATAACTACATGAACGCCTACGGCATGTATACTCCTAAGTAAGCGGTTTGGTCGCCGTATTCTAAAGTAGGGCCATATGCTTTTAGGCGAGCTAGCCGGGAAGCTAAGTGGCGGCGATAAAAACTCTGTTACAAAGCGGTCTTGATTGCAACAAGCGATCGGGGCCGCTTTTTATGGATTAATGATAATATTTTGTATTTGACGTTGTGGCCTGCAGGTTGGTATTGACTAGTGTGAGGCCAATCTTAACTGGGCCGAGAGAAACAGACCAGCGGGCGGATATCAGTTTTGGCGTGTAATTATTTAGCCACCTATTGGAGCAGACTAAATATCAAGAGGCTGACCTGAGTATCAAGACGGCACTGAACTAAAAGGAGTGGTTACTAAAATGCCTGGTAGAATTCTTTTTATGTATAATGCTGTGGCTGAGGCCCAAAGGCACGGATATTTTACCGAATGTATGACTTTTACCCAAATCGACATTATGGGTGAGGCCTTAGGCCAAACAGGACATGAGGTGGTTCATCTTAATTTACAAAGCCCTGAGCAGTTAAAGCAGGTTGTTCGCATGGATGGCCCCTTTACTATTGCTTTTTGTATTGCTGAAGGGTTTTTAGATTTACCTATATCTTTGGTGGATGGTTCGGGAGCGGCTTGGGTCAGACATGTCTTGGAAGATTTGAACGTGGCGGCTACCCATTCAGACGCTGCCACGCTGGACATTTGTCGGCATAAAGATAGAACATATAAGGCTTTAAACCGGTTTGGCCTGGCAGTTCCACCACATGTTGTTATTCGGCCGGGTGCAGATTCGCTGGAAAAACAATTACATACCATAGAAAGAAAGCTGTCGTTTCCCCTGTTCGTTAAGCCTGCTGGTGGAGGTAATAGTGTCGGTATTTCCGAGCGGTCAGTAGTCCGTAATTTTGCAGAGCTGACCTCACAGGTAGATGCATTGCTGGGAGAATTTGGTGATTTTCCTCTGCTGGTGGAAACCTATTTGCCCGGTCGGGAGTACACGGTGGGAATTATGGGTAATCGAGACAAGTTAGTGTTGCCCATAATAGCTTTTCCTTTCGAACAAAAGATTCGTACGCTAGCGGCCAAAAGAGCGGCTGACGGCGATCGACCGGGACAGGAGATAATAACTATCGGTGATCCGCTTTATCATAAGTTGTCAAAGCTTACAGCCGCTGCTTTTGATGCTGTCAGTGCTCGTGATGTGCTGCGTATTGACATTCGGGAAGATAGCGAGGGGAACCCCATTATTATCGATGTCAATGCCATTCCCACCATGACTCCTTCGGCCTCCTTGCCCCAGATGGCGGCCTGGGCCGGGTTTTCTTATGACTGTTTTATTGAGTTATTTCTAAATATTGCTCTGGAGCGGGTTTACGGGCAAACCGATGTGATCAATGTGTACAGGGAAGAGAGGGGTATAAACACCCTTATAAACTTGGAAAAGTTGCCTCTTGCTGAATTTAGGGCCGATGATAAAGATAGATAGGTGTTACTACGAACGAGAGCCCTATACTTTTTCATTCATCAACGAGCAGGAATTAGGAAGGTAAATAGAGAATATATAAAACAGGAACTTCTTCCAACTTCCTTCCGACAAATAAAGTAGGGCCAAAATTATCTTAAGATTAAGGTATTGATAATGGGGAAATAGGAGGGTGGGAACGATGCTGAAACGCTACGTGATTGAACTGGGAACGGGAATTGACCAACACGGCCAAGATCCTACAGCAGCAGCCCAACGGGCGGTAAAAGATGCTATTTCCAGAAGTTATCTTACTGGTATGAAGGAAATTTTGGGCCTAAAGGACTTTAATCAGATGGTGGTTAAGGTTAAGGTGGCTGTGCCGTATCCGGATAAAGTGAAGACTGATGAGGTGCTGGCCCCGATACCATTTGGCAACAAATCGTTGGAGGTTGTGGAAGGTGGCTTAGTGGCCGAAGGCATGACTATGCCGGAACTAGGCGATGCTGGACCGGAGATTATTATGGCCAATGCCGCTGTAACTGTTTGGGTGGAGGTTTAAGATGAAGGGCAAGGTAGGTATTATTGCCAACCCGGCCTCCGGTAAAGATATTAGGCGTCTTGTAGCTTTTGGTTCGGTATTTGATAACGAGGAAAAAGTGAGCATTGTGCGTCGTATTCTTCTTGGATTGGAAGCGGCTGATGTGGAAGAAATTATCATTATGCCGGACACTTATGGTATTGGCGAGCGAGCTTTAGAGGGCTTGGGCAAGCGGCGGCTAAAGCCACAAGTAGAGTTGTTGGAGATGGAAATTGGCCATGGCGGTGCGGATTCCACTTTGGCCGCCCAAAAAATGCAGGCCATATCGGTAGCGGCGATAGTGGTGCTGGGCGGTGACGGTACTTGTCGCGCGGTGGCTAAAGGCTGTGGCGAGGTGCCCTTGGTACCAGTTTCCACTGGAACTAATAATGTGTTTCCTGAGATGATAGAAGGGACTATTGCTGGGCTAGCTGCTGGCATAGTGGCTGTTACCGGCGCAGGGATGCTCCGGCGGGCTAAAAAGCTAGATATTTATGGTCCGGAAGGCTGGCGTGATTTGGCGCTGGTGGATGTGGTGGTAACTAAAGAAACTTTTATTGCTTCGCGGGCGCTTTGGGATATGGATCGTATTGAATCTATAATAGTGACTCGGGGCGAACCGGACACCATTGGGTTGTCGGCAGTGGCTGGCTGCTTATCGCCAGTTGCGCCACAGGAAGCGGCAGGGCTTTATTTGGAGCTTAATCATGAAAAGCCTACGGTTACGGTATTGGCACCAGTAGCCCCAGGGTTGTTTTCGCCTGTTCCGGTAGGAACTTGGCAGCGGTTGACTTTGAACGAGCAAATTGTATTAGGTGCTAGCGGCAATCCGCGTTTGTTAGCTTTAGATGGCGAACGAGAGGTTCTGGTGCGGGCCGGGGAAGAGGCTCGAATTGTGCTATCGGCCGAAGGGCCTTTTGTAGTGGATATTGCCGGTACGTTACGGCGGGCACAAAGCCAAGGCTTTTTTACCCGATAATGCTTCTTATGGGCAATTTTAGTAGCTAAAAAGGTTGCAGGAAACGCTGCAATTAACTGAAGAGAAAGAAATGCATCCACAAAGATACCAGTCTATGCTAAAAAGAAACAAGAAGAAATAACAATCAAACTAAATGATGGGGGGTGAGAGGAATTCTCAACTGTTTTCCATTTGTATTATAGAGGGAGGTGTGCCACAGATGGAAAAGGAGAAACTGGTAGATCTTTATCGGCAAATGGTAAGGGTGCGCCAATTTGAAACCAAAGTTTCCGAGTTATTTGCCCAAGGTAAAATCCCCGGTTTTGTTCACCTTTATATTGGTGAGGAGGCAACAGCTGTTGGAGCCTGTGCTAATTTGCGTCCGGATGATTACATTACCAGTACTCACCGGGGACATGGTCACTGCCTAGCTAAGGGTGGGGATATGAAACTGATGATGGCAGAGCTATTCGGAAAGAAAACTGGTTACTGCAAAGGTAAGGGCGGATCCATGCACATAGCAGATATGGACGTAGGTATTTTAGGAGCCAATGGTATTGTCGGTGGCGGTTTGGGTATTGCGCCTGGAGCCGGACTATCGGCTAAACTACGTGGTACCGACCAGGTAACAGCGTGCTTCTTTGGTGATGGAGCTTCTAACCAAACTACGTTCCACGAAGGTATTAACATAGCTTCTATTTGGAGACTACCTGTAATATTCATCTGTGAAAACAACCAGTATGGTATCTCCTTACATCAATCAAAACACCAACGGGTTGCCGATGTGGCTGACCGGGCAGTGGCTTATGGTATTCCCGGGGTAGTGGTGGATGGTAATGATGTGATGGCTGTATATGAAGCAGTGGGGGAAGCAGTAAAGCGGGCCCGCGCTGGGGAAGGCCCCACTTTAATCGAGGCTAAGACGTATCGTTGGCATGGACACTTTGAAGGAGATCCTACGGTATATCGGAGCGAAAAAGAATTGGCCGAATGGAAAGAACGTTGCCCCATACTCCGGTTCGGTAAACATTTAGTGGAGATGGGCGTGGCTACTGAGCAGGAACTTGATACTATCAAAGCTGAAGTGGATAACGAAGTAGAAGAAGCAGTGCGCTTTGCCGAAGAAAGCCCACTACCGGTGCCGGAAGAAGCACTGGAAGATATTTACGCATAAGAAGGGAGGGTGAACGATGCGCCAGTTAAGCTATTCAGAAGCAATTCGGGAAGCGCTCCGCTTAGAGATGCGGCGCGATAGCAACGTTTTTATCTTGGGAGAAGATGTTGGCCAGTTTGGCGGTTGTTTTGGAGTGACCGGCGATTTGTGGAAAGAGTTTGGCGAAGATCGCGTGCGAGATACACCGATTTCTGAAACGGCCATTATCGGGACAGCGGTGGGTGCGGCTGTTACCGGTATGCGGCCGGTGGCGGAGATTATGTTTTGTGATTTCCTTACCGTTTGTATGGATCAATTGGTGAACCAGGCAGCTAAGATGCGCTATATGTTCGGTGGCAAAGCAGTGGTGCCCCTTACCGTTCGGACCCCGGTGGGCGGCGGCATTTCCGCTGCGGCTCAGCACTCACAGAGTTTGGAAGCCTGGTTTACCCATGTTCCTGGCCTCAAGGTGGTCATGCCGTCCACAGCAGCCGACGCCAAGGGACTCTTAACGGCTGCTATCAGGGATGATAACCCGGTGATGTTCTTTGAGCACAAGCTGCTTTATCCGGTAAAAGGCGATGTGCCTGAGGGAGAATATGTAATACCACTAGGTCAGGCCGATGTGAAGCGCGAGGGTAGCGATGTTACCGTGATAGCTACTTCCATTATGGTGAACCGGGCCTTGGAGGCAGCAGAAGCTTTGGCGGCAGAAGGTATTAGCCTGGAAGTGATCGATCCACGGACGCTGGTACCGTTGGATGAAGAGACTATCTTGGCATCGGTAGAAAAAACGGGCCGAGTAGTTATTGCCCATGAAGCAGTTACTCGCTCAGGCTTCGGGGCTGAAATAGCAGCTATTATTGCCGAAAAGGCGCTCGATTACTTGGATGCTCCCATCAAACGAGTGGGCAGCAAGCCCGCGCCGATACCGTTTTCTGGTGTGCTGGAACAGTTTGTTTTGCCGGGCAGCCAAGATATTATCGCAGCGGTGAAAGAACTGGTGTAAAAAGGGGCCCGTGGGGCCCCTTTTTGGCCTTTAGGCTTAAGATGAAAAGCCAGGGAAAGGAAGGAGAATGTTGTGGCTCAAGAAGTACTCATGCCGAAACTTGGACTTACTATGACCGAGGGAACCATTACGGCTTGGCTTAAGCCGGAGGGTAGCTATGTAACAAAAGGGGAACCCTTATTTGAAGTAGCGACCGATAAGATTACCAATAAGGTAGAAGCACCGGGGGATGGAATTATAAAAGTGGTGGTGGCGGAGGGGAGCACAGTTCCAGTAAGTGCTGTGGTGGGATATCTGTTGGCCGAAGGAGAAGAGTTGCCGACAGTAGCAAAGAAATCAGTGGAGGATATAGCGTCAAAGCCAGAGGAAGCTCCCACGGTAAAAGAGGCTCCTAAGAGTGAGCCACCCCCAGAAACAGAGCGGGTAAGAGCGACCCCGGCAGCTAAACGGCGGGCACGAGAAAGCGGTATCGATTTGGCTAAAGTGCCGGGAAGCGGCCCCGGGGGTAGGATTACCGAAAGTGACGTGGAAAACTACTTAGCTCAGCAAAAAGCAGTTCCGCCAGCTGCAGATAAAGAGCAGGTTGAATTTACTTCAGCTGATAAGCTACCAGTAAAGGCTACACCCACAGCTGCAAAACTAGCCCAAGAGTTAGGGATAGATTTGGCTGAACTAGCCCAGGAACGTCGCCTAACCAAAAGAGATGTTCTGGTAGCGGCTTTACTGGCCGAAGAAGGCGATGAAGAGCGGGTGCCTTTGGCTGGCATGCGTCGTGTAATTGCCCGACGCATGTCAGACAGTTGGAGCATTGCTCCCCATGTAACCATCAATATGGAAGTGGATATGGACCAAGCGCGGGTCATTCGCCAGGAATTTAACGCCGATTGTCCATCAGATGAAAAGATCTCCTATAATGATCTTATTGTCAAAGCGGCAGCCCAGGCCCTGACCGAATATCCCGCATTAAATGGCTCCATAACCAAAGACGAGATCATATACCACCATTTTGTCCACGTGGGTGTAGCTGTGGCACTGGATGATGGCCTCATTGTACCGGTGGTGCGTCATGCTGATAAAAAATCCTTGCGAGAAGTGGCCCAAGAAGTTAAGGATTTGGCCCAGCGAGCGCGTAGCGGCAATTTATCCCCGGATGAAGTTACCGGAAGCACATTTACTATTACCAATTTAGGTATGTATGGAGTAGACAGTTTCACCCCTATTATCAATCAACCAGAAAGCGCCATCTTAGGTGTGGGTGTCATTAAAGAACGGCCGGTAGTTGTAGACGGTACTGTAGTCGTACGCCCAATGATGACCTTAAGCCTATCCTTTGATCATCGGCTGGTCGACGGCTCTGTAGCTGCTGAGTTTTTACGTCGAGTACGTGAGCTTCTAGAAAATCCTTACGGTATTCGGCCGGAATTGGCCTAAGCAAACAGCCTGCTCCTTTAGACTAGGAGCAGGCTGTTTAAGGTTTCATTAGAACTGGAAAGGCTTCGCTTTTAGCCGCTGCTTGGCTGCACGCACATGGTCAAGGTGGCTTTTAGTACCACGTATCGGCATCTTTTTAGTAGATGCTGATACCACTTACATAGCCAGTGGAAAAAGCAATCTGCAAATTATAGCCGCCGGTCAAGGCATCCACATCGATTATTTCGCCAGCAAAATAAAGTCCTTTAATTAGTTTTGATTCCATGGTGGAAGGATTGATTTCTTTGGTATTAATACCCCCGCCGGTAACGATAGCTTCATTTAAGGGTCGTGTTTTTAGTACAGTAAGCCTAACATTTTTGAAAGTATGCACCAGTTGTTCCCGTTCGTAACGGGTGATTTGATCTACTTGTTTGTGGATGTCAAGTCCCGACAAAGCTAGTACCACGGGGATCATCTTATGGGGCAGTAAATCGTGTAGCGCATTTTTTAGCTGTTTACCAGCATATTTAGTAAAATCCCGTTGTAGGCGCCGGTCCAGTTGTTCTGATGATAAAGCGGGCTTTAGATCTATATTTAGTTTAACTGATTGCTTCAGATATTTATGTATTAAGCTGCTAAGTGTTAAGATAACAGGACCGGAAACACCGAAATGGGTAAACAGCAGTTCGCCAAATTGTTCGGCCCTAGGAATGTCCCAGCTCCTGGGCCATGCGATAACCGTCGCCGGTGGACCCGGTTTGGGCATAGGACATTCCACCGGTGGCCAAGAGCACTTTGGGGCTGTTCACCCTGGTGTTATCTGCCAAGAGCACACCACAAACTTCTTTATTAGTGGTTAGTATTTGTTTAACCGGTGACCTTAGCCGGATTTCCACATTGTTGGCCAGTAGGTATCGCTGCAAGGCTTTGATAATGTCGCTGGATTTATCGGAAACGGGGAAAACTCGATTGCCTCGTTCCACTTTAGTTTTTACGCCCAGGGATTCCAATAGCTTTATGAGCTGCTGGTTATTAAAAGTGTTCAAAGCACTGTACAAAAACTTAGGATTGGTAACTATATTATCGGTGAAGTCATCGATATTACCATAATTAGTGACATTACAGCGTCCTTTGCCGGTGATATAGAGTTTCTTACCTAATTTCTCGTTCTTTTCCAGTAACAATACCTTTAGACCACTGGCTCCAGCTGTTGCTGCTCCCAGCATGCCTGCTGGTCCACCGCCTACTACAATTAAGTCGTATGTCATGTTACAAAGCCTCACTTAGTATTTTTTATAGTGATCGTACGCCGGTTTTGTCAACCTACTGGTTACCAGTTGCGGGCCGAAGACAATATTCGAAGCCACTGTGCCAGCAAATAGTGGAATACCATAAGTTCTAGATATCTATCGCTATTTTACCGTACTGCATTTCTCAAGACAACTTGGGCAGCTTTTTAATCTTCGCTTATAATTTCTGCAGTACATAAAAAGGTTCCAGCAGCAGGTAGCAGCTGGAACCTTTTTTATGGCAATTTGTTTGTTTAAAGCTTTATAAATCCCAGGCCGCTTAGGAGTACAACCGTTACGGCGACAGGGGTGACAAACTTTAGGATAAAAGCCAGGGCGGAAAGAAAACCTTGGTTGTTTAGCTGGCCGTTGTTGGATCCTTCGGCAACAATGACTTTGGTTGTTAGTACCCAACCGGCAAACAAACTAATGGCCACACCAGCTATAGGCATAAAGATACTGGAGGTAATAAAATCAAAGAAGTCGAAGAAGGTCCGGCCCCAAAGCTGTACGTGGGACAAAATGCTGGTGGAGAACGTAGCCAAGGCGCCGAAGGCTGCTACAACCAGGACGCTAACTAAGGTGGCTTTGGTACGGGGCCAATTATTTTCTTCAGTTAGATAGGCCACAGGGACTTCCATAAGCGAAATCATAGCGCCGGTGGCGGCTATGGCAGCTAGAAGGAAGAACAGGGTAAGGAACAGTTGCCCCAGGGGCATAGAATTAAAAACCATGGGTATGGTGATAAACAGAAGGGATGGGCCGGCATCGGCCTGGTAACCAAAAGCAAAGACGGCTGGGAAGATGGCTAGACCGGCCATAATGGAAACCAAGGTATCTGATAAGGCTACTTTAAGCATAGAAGCGGGCAGATTGTCCTCTGGTCCCATATAGCTGCCGTAAGTAGTCATTACGCCCATGGCCACCGACATCTTAAAGAAGGATAGACCCAACGCTGCTAAAAAGACAGCAGGTGTAATTTTGGAAAAATCAGGCCGGAATAAAAAATTTACACCAGCTGCTGCACCAGGCAAAGTGAGGGCCCGAATATCGCATACGATAAGGAGCACAAATAAGATAGGAAGCACAGTCTTGGCCACGCGCTCAATACCGTTTTGGACACCAGCAATAATTACAGTGCCTACCACTGCTAGCACTACCCACTGCCAAAGAAGGGGGATTAAGGGACTAGCAGTTAAAGCTTCGAAAACAGCTGGTGTTTGTGCCGGATCTACTGCTGCCAAAGCCCCGCTGGCAGCTTTGAAAATATAAGCATACACCCAGCCAGCGACACAAGAGTAGAAAAACATAATAACTACGGCTGAAGTTACCCCGGCGACTCCGGTGAGGTACCAGCTAGTACCAGGAGCTAATTTCTTAAAGGACCGCACAGCATTGGCTTTAGACCGACGCCCGATAATAAATTCAGCCAGCATAACAGGAAGACCAGCGATAAAAAGACAGAGTAAATACACTAAAATAAAGGCCGCACCGCCATTTTGGCCGGTCATATAGGGGAATTTCCAGATGTTCCCAAGGCCAACAGCCGAGCCCAAGGTGGCGGCAATGGCACCAAGACCAGTGGCAAACCCCTGCCGTGGTTTTGCTGTTTTGGGTACTTTGGAATAAGCTGTGGTTTGAGCATCCATAAACCAAGTATACCTCCTTAAATTTGCCCGAAGGTGGTGTGTAGCAAAGATAAACATGACCCCTTAGAAAATAAAAAAACCCCTCATTCCAAAGGGACGAGAGGTTAACTCGCGATACCACCCTTAGGGTCCTCTGTACAGCAGTGGACCTACTTAAGGCCAAACTTCCCGATCACGGGGGAAAACCGGACAGGCCTACCGGAAAACCTTTCGGCCGTCAGCTCGGGGGAGATGTTCACCTCTGGAGAAGGTCACCGGCTTGCACCCTCCCGGCTCGCTTAGGACATTCATCCAGGCTACTAGCCCCTTCAAGGCTGTGTAGATTTAATTGAACAATACATTAGCATATAATGGACATTGATGTCAATGTAATAAACTACCAAAGGCCCCGGCAGCCGGGGCCTTTTTGATGAAGTTGCCGTTTTTACACTTATAAGCGTCGGGCACCTTTGTAATTATTAAAATAGTAATTCTCAGCCAATGAATCTTGCTTTACCACACCGGCACCACTGGAAGCATGAATGAAATTATTACCGCCCACATAAATACCTACATGTTGGATGCTGGCACTGCCATAATAACCGAAAAAAACCAAGTCACCGGGTATAAGGTCGCTCTTGGCCACTGGCTGCCCGTAGTTAGCTTGAGCAGCAGCGTTATGGGGCAGGGTTTGACCTACTTGGGCATAAATATAGGCGGTGAACCCTGAACAGTCAAAGCTGGATGGGCCTGACCCCCCATAACAGTAGGGTTTGCCTAGATGAGCTTTGGCCAGATCCACTACTGTATTGCTTTCCCGGTTACCGCCGCGGGAGGTGGTGACTCGCTCTTTATTAGCGGAAACTGGTATTGTTAAGTTTTGTCCTGGCTGGAGAAGCGTAGAGGTAAGCCCGTTGGCATTCATAATTGCTTCCACACTGACATTGTATTTTTGGCCAATGGCGTACAGGCTATCCCCCGGCTGTACCATATATGAGATGGGCTGAGGAGATGCCGATTCAGCCGGGGCTTCTATATTAGCCTCGCCATTATCTTTATTTTGTGGTGCGGCTTGTTCAGATGCTGCTGAAGCAGAAGCTGGCAGGACAATTTTGTCGGGCACGGTAAGCTTTTGTCCTGGCTGAAGTAAATCATGGTCTAAATTATTAAGGTTCACGATAGTTTCCACGGTGGTATTGTACAGCTGGCTAATGCCCCATAAAGTTTCGCCGGGAACAACGGTATGCGAAGCGGCCTGGGCCGATGACGAAACAAGTACCAGTCCAGCCGTAATCGAGGTCACAGTAATTATGGAACGCTTCCACCAGTGTGCCAACGCCGATCGCTTAGGTGATGCTGGCGAAACCATGTCCTCACTAATGTGCATATATTTACCCTCCGACAACTTATTGTTTTTCATAGTATTCGACAGTTGGAGCAAGTTTCCTGCCGGGGAAATAAAAAAACTGGGGGCTCAGCCTAGTTTTGTAAAATACTCCAAACGCTTCCTACAAGAATAATTTTAAAGTGCCAATTTTTTGGCTTAGCCTAACCAATCTGTTATAATATGGTCAAGCAAATAAGCAGTTAGGGGAGCTAAGGGTGATACAAGGCTGTGGTATAGATTTAGTGGAGATTAGCCGCATTGAAAGGGTACTGGATCGCTTT
>JAAYWY010000149.1 GCA_012516165.1 Bacillota bacterium | reverse complement strand
TGGTAAGTATTGCTTTGGTGTCTCGCTTCCTAGTCGCCGACCACTTCCGGCCGCTGCCACTACAGCATAAACTCCTTCCACTCTTTAATCTCCTTCCCATTCCCGGTAAATCCCCAACCAACCCCTATGTTCACTAACTACAACAATATCTAACCTTTTCGGAAAAACACCGAAAAACAGAAAAGGCGGCCCGTTGGCCGCTTATCGAGCCGTTTACATGGCTTTTTCTACTGCTTTCGGTTTGGCAAAAATCATCCTGCCAGCTGCCGTCTGAAGTACGCTGGTAACTAACACGCCGATATTCTCGCCAATATGCTGGCGCCCACCGTCCACAACAATCATGGTACCATCGTCTAAATAAGCCACTCCTTGTCCTGATTCTTTGCCATCTTTGATCACCCGCACTACCATTTCTTCCCCTGGGAGCACCACCGGTTTGACAGCATTAGCCAGTTCATTAATATTTAGCACTTGTACTCCCTGCAGCTCGGCCACCTTATTTAGGTTGTAATCGTTGGTAAGTATCTTGCCGGAAAGGTCCTGAGCTAGGCGCAGCAGCTTGGAGTCTACTTCTGCCACGTCATTATAGTCACGATCTGTAATGATAACTTCCACATCTAGTTCCTTTTGAATGCAATTTAAAATATCTAGGCCACGACGGCCACGGTTTCGTTTGAGTACATCAGATGAGTCAGCAATATGACGCAGTTCCTGCAAAACAAAATTAGGAATTACTAATGGCCCTTCCAAAAAACCGCTTTTGGCAATATCGGCAATACGGCCATCGATAATAACGCTAGTATCGAGTATTTTAGGCGATCTGGTTGTCCCCATTTGTTGACTAGAGGCCTTGTTCTTTTCTTTGTCCTTATCTCGCCCTAGTTTAAGTATAGACTCTAAAAAAATCCGCAGATCATCCTTCTTTTTTATCAACACGTTCATGCCAATATAACCAAAAACCACATTGGCTAATACCGGAATAAACGGCCCCACCATTGGCAACCGTCCAAAGGGTAAACTGAGTAAGTTGGCGACCAACAAACCCGCTAAAAGTCCCACAAAACCTGCAACAATATCAGTGGCTGGCATCTTTTGCAACCTATTTTCTGCCCACTCTATCAGCTTAACAAGGTGTTCAATTATAGGGGGAGCTAAAAAATAAAAAATAATTCCGCCTACAAGCCCGCCAAATATCAGCAAGCCAATATAAAAAACTGGTGCATTCAGGCTAAAACTCAAAACCGTGCTCAAAAGAGGAATACTAAATAGCATCAGTTCATAACCTGCAAATACACCTGCAAGAGCAATAAACACCCGCATAAATCCTCTAAACATCTTGTTCACCTCCTTCCCCGTGTCTACAGTATAACCCACCAGTCGTTCTTTTGGCAATGTGCCTGGTGCAGTTATTGGCTTTTGCAAGCTCTTTTCTAGTATAATCCATCGCCAAGATTAATAAACTCATAATTGAATGAACAGAAAAGAAAAAACAAACAGCGGTCAGAACTATGCTGACCACCGTCTTAGTTAGCAGCTAACTGGTCCACCAAGCTTTCTGCTTCTTCCTCATCTATGTTTTGGGCCAGCACCAGTTCACTCACTAAAATCTGGCGGGCACTGTCAAGCATTTTCTTTTCGCCGCTGGAGAGACCCTTCTCCTGTTCACGCTGTATTAAATTACGCACTACTTCCGCCACTTCAAAAGCGCTCCCGCTTTTTATTTTTTCCATGTTAGCCCGGTAACGTCGATTCCAGTTGTTAGACATTTTAGTCCGTTTGCTCTTTAGTATAGACAGCACCTGCTCTACATCATCCCGAGACATAACCCGTCTTAGGCCTACCTCCTCGGTAGAATCAGTGGGAACCATAACTTTCATATCGCCAATGGGCATCCGCATAACATAGTACTGGCGTTTTTCTCCCAAAAATTCTCGCTCTTCAATGGCCTCAATAACACCCGCCCCATGCATAGGGTATACCACTTTGTCTCCTACTTTGAACATAGATCCGCCTCCCACAGTACTATACAATCAAATGTTAGCATAATGGCTTAACTATGTCAAGTCTTTGATTATATCACAGGGTTCAAACGGTGTCAATAAATCGCGATCGCTCAATTTATAATCTTATTGCCCTACCGTTGGCCTAAAAATCCATCCCCGTGTACGTTGACATGTGAACAAGGCAAAGTTATAATGAGGCCAAGGAAGGGGTGGGGCCTTGGCATGAAGGATCTCATCTGTGCAGAGTTTCAAGATTCTGTTGGTAGATGCCTCCTGCGGCATCGCAGTGTTTTGGACGTGCTATCTAAAATTCAAGAGGCCAGCGCCCGAACAAATAGGGCTGTGGTCAAGAGCGTAACGTGTTGTGGCTGTATTGAGATCCAGGGACAAAAACAACGCATTCCGGCTAATACTAGTATTGATGAAGCAGATAATTTTCTCTCTACCCACTTGGACGGCAAACTATGCCCTAGCTGTCGTGAACAAGTGGAAACGGAAATAGGCACTCTTCTTTTTTACTTAGCAGGCCTCTGCAACCTGCTGGATATTAGCTTATACGATGTACTGCTTCAGGAAAAAAAGAAGCTATACGCATTAGGGCCTTTTAATTTAAGCTAACACTTTTAAAATGCCTGGGTAAAACCCAGGCATTTTATTATACACGGGTCAGCCATTTTTCGTACATCGGTTCTTTGCCCTGGACAGCAGCAAAAAACTTTTCCTGTAACGCCTTAGCAATAGGGCCGCGTTCTCCTTGACCAATAGTATGGCCATCAATTTCACGCACCGGCGTAATCTCGGCTGCTGTACCACAGAACCACACTTCGTCGGCCAAATAGAGTTCATCACGGGCTGCTCGTTTTTCTACTACTTTATAACCCATATCTTGAGCCAGTTCCATGATACTAGCCCGCGTAATACCTCTTAGCACCGTGGGAAGCGGTGTGGTGTAAATCACGTTATCTTTGGCCCAAAAAATATTCTCGCCGCTACCTTCAGCCACATAACCATCGGCATCCAAGAATATAGCTTCCTCATAACCACACTGTAGCGCTTCCAGTTTGGCTAAAATGGAGTTTACATAGCCACCGTTGATCTTCCCCTTGGCGGGTAAAGAATTGAGGTAATTGCGGCTCCATGAACTAACTTTAGCACGGATTCCCATATTGAGCGCTTCCTCGCCTAAGTACGCTCCCCACGGCCACACAGCCACAAATACGTTTACCGGGCAATTAAGCGGATTTACACCGAGCTGCCCCAGGCCACGATATACTACCGGGCGAATATAACCACTCTCTAACTTATTGGCCCGAATTGTATCAACAATGGCGTGGCTGATGTCTTCTCGTGTGAAGGGCACATCCATATACAAAAGCTTGGCCGAATCAAACAAGCGATCTACGTGTTCCGGCAAACGAAATACAGCTGGTCCTGCATCCGTTTGGTAAAAACGGATGCCCTCGAACACCCCTGTGCCGTAGTGAACTACGTGACTTAGGACATGAATGGTAGCATCTTCCCAGGCCACCAACTGGCCATCCATCCAAATCCAATCTGTCTTTAGCGCCATGATCTTCATCCTTTCTTAATTTTAATAAAATTCCCAGGTCTAACCTGGGTTAAAAATATAATAGATTATTATATTCGAGATAAGTCAATAAAATCCTGCTTTGGTTACCAATTAATTCTATTCAACCTCAATTAATTGAGCCACGGTTTCATCTACTGCCAGCATTGTTTCCCCCATTTGTAACACCAAGCTGGGAGAACGCTGCACCACGGTTAATTTAGTTCCTGGCAATATTCCCAAAGCCATGAGTTTGGTTAGATGCTCAGGCGAAGTGGTGACCAAGGCTTTGACTGTAGCCTGTTCGTTCACTCTTAAATCGGCTGCTGTCAGGCTACGGCGATTCTCTGGTTTTTTGCGGCTGCGGTACCATCGCCTTCGACCGTGTCGTAAGCCAAACATCGGCTCATCTCCTTTTTGTCCAAACTAAAAATAGCGCAAAAAACTCTTTTTGCCTGTATTGTTTCTCTGGCGACGCAAACAACCACCAGTAAGATCAAACTCAGCTTCTCTCGGCCGCCTCCGAACTCGCCTCTTCGGGGCTCTGACATGCACCAGCGGCTTTCTTCGCTCTGTTTCGCATACGTTGGAGGCTGTAGTATCAATTACTTTTAAGCCAGCCCTGCTGCTGTCAACAGCAGATTTAAAGTATATCCAACAGCAAAGGCGAAAGGAAAAATAAAAGCTGCCATGCTAAGAGCTGTTATAAGGCCTCGCTCTTTTACCATAACAGAAAACTGGGCTACACAGGGGACAAATAAAGTCAAGGTGGCTGCAGCCACTGCCAGTTGCCGGACAGTTAATCCACCCTGAGCCACTAAATCGTACAACCCCGCGGCCCCATAATCGCGCCGGAAAAAACCAAACAGAAATACTTCTCCTGCCGCTGACGGCAGTCCCAAGTAGGTAACTAGTTGCCCTAACCGCTCGGCAATATAGTCGAATAAGCTCGTGATTTTGCCGAACCAAATAAACACGCTGGACAACACAAACATTGGCACAATCTCTAAAAAATACCATCGCATACGAGTGAAAGTCTTAATGAATACATTGCGAAACTCTGGCACCCTTAGCGGTGGCACCTCCATGTAAAATATAGGGCCTTGGCCAGGCAATATGTGGGCCAATAGATACCCTGCTAGCAAAAACACCAACAATACAAAAACGGCCCAGATTGCCAAAGCTATCGGCTGTGCCGACAGCAGTGACAATATCACACCCAATTGGGCTGAACAAGGCACCGCCAGCGCCAGTAGGAAAGTGGCAATAATTCGTTCTCTCTTCGTCTCCAAAGTACGTGTAACCAAGGTGGCCATTGTGCCACAACCGAAACCCAATGTAAGCGGTATAACGGCCCTACCAGACAGCCCCAAGCTTTTAAATAAGCGATCTACTAGTAAAGCTAGCCGTGGTAAGTAACCGCTGTCTTCAATAATAGAAAATACCAGAAAAAAGCATCCAACTATGGGTAAAATTATGGCTACGGCATAACGCAGCCCCAAAGTAATAACACCATAGTCATGGGCTAATAAATCCTGGATAGCCAGCCAGGGGATATATCGCTCCACTAGTGTATTGATCCAGGGGTTAAGATAGGTCTGAAAGATAGTGCCTTCGAGATAATCCACCACTTTACCGGCACCAAAAACACCAACAAATCGGTACAGGGCAAAATACAAAACCAGCACTAATATAGGTATACCTACCGGTGGACGCATAGTAAGATCACCTAAGATATCAAGTCTAGTCCGTTGTCTTAACTTTTCTTTTACCACTACACCTTGCAGTAACTCCTGGACCACCTGTTGTCTACTTAAAGCAATTAAATAACTGATCGGTTCCGTGCTTGATTTTTTAGTCTTCTCCACTATAAGATTGATTTCCTGCCACCGATTTTGACCTTCGCACCGTCGCACCAAAAGCGCTATATCTTGGTCACCTTGTAATAATAAAAGAGCCATCGCCCACCGCGAGAGATTATAATCCCCCTTGAGCTGCCGGGCAATGCTGCTGGCACTCTGGATAATTGGCGGAGGATAAACTACGTTAGGCCGCTTGTCGGACAAGTTCTGCCACCTTCTTTTGGAGCTCATCTATGCCTTCATTTAAGGTGGCTGCTATAGGCACCACCGGAATTCTCAAACGGCGGCTGAGAAGATCCCGGTTCAACCTTAGACCCAGCCGCCGCATTTCGTCCATTAAGTTTATAACTAAAATTAGAGGCAGCTCAGCCTCCATAAGTTGCAACGTTAGCGGTAACATGCGTCCTAGATTGCGACCATCGGCCACATGTATCACCGCAGCTGGGCGTTCTTGCAGCAGGAGCTGTCGAGCAACTTCTTCTTCAGCGGTAATGGAAAATAATGAATACATACCAGGGGTATCTATTACCTCCAACTCTTCCTCCAGGAAACGTCCCCGTCCACGGGTAACTTCTACTGTGGTGCCAGGATAATTGGACACTGTCACATATAGCCCTGTCAAACGATTAAACAGCACGCTTTTACCCACATTAGGATTACCCACCAACACTACTTTCTTTAAGGAAGGCCCTTTTTGTCCGTTCTTGATTGATGTTTTTCGCCACAGCCGACAGCAAGGCATAATATCCCCTCCCCATGCTTATTTAAATATATATGACGGTCTTATGTATAACAGGACGACCCACCAACAAGGGATACTGAAAACTAAAAGGCCACGGAATTAAAAATTCCGTGGCCTTTTGGTTCACCTTTATTTTTATAGTACTCGTTCAGCGAGCGGTATGAAACGTTCGTCTTGTTTGAAGCTTTTGTTTTTCAGCCGCAAAAGCAGATACGAGCCTCCCAGAAAAACAATACCCAAAACAATACTTCCTCCTTGGCCGCTAAGACCAACAATAGGCCCCAACCACTGCCCCAGGAAAATACCAGTTAAAAAAGCTACCAAAGGAACCAAATAAGCCCACACAGCTGCCAGCAAGACTGTAGAATCGGGTGCGGTCAGCTCTACTGTTTCACCCACCGCTGCTTGGGCCTTATTAATTGCTTCCACAATGATTTCTTTAGACGGCTCCAGCAGACTTCTAACCTGTCGTTCTTCTTCTGAACATTGACCGCAATGATTACATGCTGTAGCCCGGCAGACCTTTACTTTAACCTTGTCGCCATCACTTTCCACCACTACACCTATCTGGCGCATCGGCTCACCCTCTTTTCCCCAATTACTCTCGCGGCAAAGCCACCGCTAGAGCCTGGGACACGTTTTCTATCCCCAGTATAGCGGATTTTTCGCTATTTCGCACGTCTTTAGCCTGCCTTTTAGGCACCAATATCTGGTGAAATCCCAGCGCCTGGCATTCTTTTAACCGCGCTTTTAAGTGGGAAACGCTTAGCACCTCGCCGGTGAGACCAATTTCTCCAGCAGCCACACAAGAGACCAGCGGTGCCCGATTCCAAAAGCTGGAGGCAATAGCCAGGGCTAAGCCTAAATCCGCCGCCGGATCTTCTAAGCGAACTCCACCAGCCGCGTTTACATAGACATCGGAGGTAGCCAGTGGTAAACCGGCGCGTTTTTCCAGTACCGCCAGTAAAGTCAGTAACCGGTTAAGGTCCACCCCTCGACCTACACGCCGGGGCGGGCCTCCGGCAGCTGGGCTCACCAAAGCTTGCACTTCCATCAGCAGCGGCCGTGTCCCTTGGGTAGTGGCTACCACCATGGCCCCAGCCACCGGTTTGGCCCGATCGCTTAAAAATAGCTGGGATGGATTGGCCACTTCTTTAAGGCCACTTTGCTCCATGGTAAATACCGCAATTTCGTTGGTAGAACCAAAGCGGTTCTTAACAGCCCGCAAAATCCTGTAAGCACTCTTGCCCTCGCCCTCGAAATACAAGACCGTATCTACCATATGTTCCAGCATACGTGGTCCGGCTAAGGCCCCTTGTTTGGTAACATGGCCAACAATAAAAGTGCTCACTCCTTGTCCCTTGGCCAAGTTTAAGAGTGCCGCTGTGCACTCTCTTATTTGGGCAATACTACCTGGTGGTGAAGAGCTGGTGGATAAGGAAACAGTTTGGATAGAATCGATTATTAACAAACAAGGATTAACCTCGCTTACCGCTGCCTGCACCCGGTCCAGATCTGTCTCTGGAAACAGCAGCAGCCGCTCGGTTACCGCTTCTAAGCGCTCTGCCCGGAGCCTAATTTGCCTGGCTGATTCTTCTCCCGATACATAAAGTACTGTACCTCGCTCGCGGGCTAAGGATGCCGCCAAAGACAGTAGCAGGGTAGATTTGCCGATGCCAGGGTCACCCCCCACCAACACTAACGATGCTGGTACAATGCCGCCGCCCAATACCCGATCCAGTTCAGCCGAACCAGTACTTAGGCGCTGCAGTTCTTGACCGGTGATGGCAGTAATGGGCTCGGGTCGAACAGTTGCCTGCGGCGCCACAGGCTGCGCTGTCTGGGCTATCTGTTCTTCCCGAATGAAGCTATTCCAGGTACCACAATCCGGGCACCGTCCCAGCCAGCGGTGGGCTCCATAGCCGCATTCCTGGCAGCGGTAAATCACTTTATCCCGTGCCACTGTCCCCTCTCCCTTCGTTATGCTACGCAAAATACAACTGTCGAATTCGATCGTTCTCAGACCGCGCAAAGCGAAAGGACAATTCGCTTAGGACAAACATGGCCTAGCTGTTTCTGGCGTACGACACGCCTTCTAGTTTTCCTTTTCGGTCTCAGCGGTCTTATCTACTGAACCTGCGTTCTTAAACACCAGTTTCCCATCGACAGCATCCACTTTTACCGTATCACCAGCGGTAAACTCCCCAGCCAGCATTCGCTCCGATAGGGGATTTTCCAACAGCCGGGTGATCGCCCGCCTAAGCGGCCGAGCCCCAAATGTGGGATCAAGCCCTTCTTTGGCCAGCATCTCTTTGGCAGCAGGGCTCACTTCCAACTTCAGATCATGTTCTTGTAACCGCGCCGCTACTTCTTTTAACATAATATCCACGATGGCATTAAGGTGCTCTTGACTTAAGGCATGGAACACAATGATTTCGTCTACCCGGTTCAAGAATTCGGGACGGAAAGTGCGTTTGAGTTCATCGAGCACTTTGGTTTTCATGTCTTCGTGAGCCCCGTCGGCCCCAGCTAAAAAGCCCACGGTAGGTTCACGGCGCAGCAAGTCAGCTCCTACGTTGGATGTCATAATCACAATGGTATTACGAAAGTCCACCGTCCGGCCCTGGCCAGCGGTAAGCCGTCCATCTTCTAGCACTTGGAGCAGGACGTTAAACACTTCGGGATGGGCTTTTTCAATTTCATCAAACAATACTACGGAATAGGGACGCCGCCGCACTGCTTCCGTAAGCTGTCCCGCTTCCTCATAACCCACATAACCTGGAGGAGCACCAATTAAACGCGATACCGCATGCCGTTCCATATACTCCGACATGTCCAGGCGAATCATGGCCTCTTCCTCTCCGAACATAGCCTCAGCCAATGCCCGAGCCAGTTCGGTCTTACCTACACCAGTTGGACCAAGAAAAATAAAGGAACCAATAGGCCGCTTAGGATCTTTTAGTCCCGCTCGCGCCCGACGCACTGCCTTGGCTACAGCTTCCACAGCTTCGTCTTGACCAATTACACGCTTATGAAGCGTGTCTTCCAGTTTCAGCAACCGCTCTGATTCTTCTTCGGCTAGTCGTTGTACAGGAATACCAGTCCAACTAGCCACCACAGCAGCAATATCATCCTCTGTTACCTGAACCCCTGTTTTATCGGTATCCTCCAGCCATTCCTTACGGCTTTCTTCCAATTTGTCCCGCAGTTCTCTTTCTTTGTCCCGCAGGCGGGCTGCTTTCTCAAACTCTTGGGCTGCCACTGCCGCTTCTTTCTCTTTCCGTACTTCCTCCACTTGGTTCTCCAACTCTTTTACATCAGGCGGTGTAGCAAAAGTAGCTAGGCGTACACGAGAGCCAGCCTCATCAATGAGATCAATGGCTTTATCCGGCAAGAAACGGTCGGTGATGTAGCGGTTAGATAACCGAACCGCGGCTTGCAAAGCTTCATCAGTGTATTTAACTCGGTGGTGAGCTTCATACCGATCGCGCAGGCCCTCTAAAATCTGGAGTGTTTCCTCTGGTGTGGGTTCACCCACCACAATAGGCTGGAATCGCCGCTCCAGGGCCGCATCTTTTTCGATATGTTTACGGTACTCTTCCAAGGTAGTAGCCCCTACACACTGCAATTCGCCGCGGGCTAGGGCCGGTTTTAAAATATTGCTAGCATCAATAGCTCCTTCAGCCGCACCTGCACCCACTACTGTATGCAGCTCATCGATGAACAAAATCACGTTGCCCGCCTGACGAACTTCGTCCACCACTCGTTTTAGACGTTCTTCAAATTCACCGCGATATTTTGTCCCGGCCACAACCCCTGCCAGATCCAAAGTAACTACCCGCTTGTCTTTAAGAAGTTCCGGTACGCGACCCTCAACGATGTGCTGAGCTAACCCTTCCACGATAGCCGTTTTGCCAACTCCCGGCTCACCTATTATCACGGGGTTATTCTTAGTACGGCGAGATAAAATCTGTAGCACCCGCTCGATCTCTTTGGCCCGACCGATGACTGGATCCAATTTGCCTTCTCTAGCTAAAGCGGTAAGATCACGGCCTAAGGCATCCAATGTTGGTGTTGCTGAACGTCCGCCGACAGCACGTCCTTTTCCTCGTTTAGTCTCATCGGGTGCAGCCGAACCCAAGAGCCTTAACACTTCTGCCCGCACTTTATCCAGATCAGCCCCCAAGTTTTCTAACACCCGGGCAGCTACACCTTCGCCTTCGCGAATCAGCCCTAGCAACAAGTGCTCTGTACCGATATAGTTTACACCCATACTATGTGCTTCGGCCAGCGCCAATTCAATAACCCGCTTCGCACGTGGAGTAAGGGTAATCTCCCCTACTGCTGGTGTTCCTGCACCAGGGCCGATAATTTTCTCCACTTCTGCTCGTACTTGATCTAATTGAATACCCAAAGAATTGAGAGCTTGAGCAGCGACTCCACTGCCTTCGCGAATCAAACCCAACAGTAAATGTTCGGTGCCTACATAAGGATAATTCAGCCGCCTGGCCTCTTCTTGGGCCAGAATAATCACCTGCTGGGCCCGTTGCGTAAACCGTGCAAACATAAATTACACCTCCCAAAATAACTAGTTGCTGTTATTGTTCTTAGAAAGCTCATCGCGCACCAATGCCGCGCGTTTTAGGTCCCGTTCAGCAGGTGATAGAGTATCACCCACTACCCGCTGAATAAAACCCGAGCGAGTAATAACTAAGAGCCGGTTTAACTCCGGCAAGTTAATCTGTGGCAGTAAATTCAAGTTTACTCCCAACCGCACATCGGACAAAAGCCGCATAGCTTCATCGCCAGTCAAAAGCCGGGCGTGGGTCAAAATACCATAAGCGCGCCACACCATATCTAGCAGGCGATTCCCTAGTTCTTCATAGAGACGGCTGCGAGCGGCTCGCTCCTGTTCTATTACCTGCCCTGTCAAAGCTTTTAGATTATTGATCAGCTCTTCCTCGGAATGATTGAGAGTCAGCTGGTTGGATATCTGAAAGAAGTTTCCCAGTGCCTGCGTTCCCTCACCATACAAGCCGCGTACCACCAGTCCAAATTGGGCCAGGGTTCCAAATACTTGGCTCGCCTGTTTCAACAGTACTAACGCGGGCAAGTGGAGCATAACAGACGCTCTCAACCCCGAACCTAGGTTGGTCGGGCAGGCGGTTAAAAAACCCAGGTCATCATCAAAAGCGTAATCGAGATGCTGTTCTAAAGAATCATCCAAGCGATCAGCTAAGTGCCAAGCCTGATCTAAATTAAGTCCCGGTAATAATACTTGCAACCTGATATGATCTTCTTCATTGATCATGATACTGACTGCTTCATCATCTCTGAGCACCAGGGCCCGCTGCTTGGGCTCTTGGACATGTTCTAAGCTAACCAAGTGCTTCTCGATTAATACCTGCCGTTCCAAAGATGATAGTCGGTCTAGCTCCATTATCCCATAGCGTTTAGCTTCTGGCAGATGCTCGCTAGCCTGGCGTACCCTAGCCAGTACCTGGCCGAGTTCTTCGCTACCGGCCAGCAGCGGGAAGGGCAAATCAGTCAAGTTGCGAGCTAGCCTGATGCGCGTTGAAACCACCACATCGCTGTCTGGTCCTTGGCCCAGCCACGCCGAATCCGCCTGAGTAAAAACTCGTTCTTGATCCAGCACCTTATTGCCCTCCCCTTAACCGTTCTTCCAAAAGCTTGATTTCGTCTCGGAGCTTGGCTGCCCGCTCAAATTCTTCTTTGGCTACTGCTTCGTTAAGCTCTTGTCTTAAGTGTTCTAGATCGTGACGTAAACGAGCAGTGCCACCATGACGACGCGGTACCTTGCCCACATGGCGCACTCCTCCCTGCAGCCGCCGGATCAAAGGATCTAGTGGCTGGCGAAAAACCGTATAGCAACGGGCACACCCCAACCGACCTTGTTCACGAAAATCAGCATAGGTTAAACCGCAGCCAGGACAGCGCTGCGCCCGGCCACCTGCTACAAATGCCGTTTGGCCTGGGAGCTGATCAAGCAGACTGGCGAAAAGATTGCCTAATGAAAAGTCAGGAAAGGCCAGAGAGGGACCCATAACAAGATTCCACTCCCCTTGTTCATGAGCACATTGTTCACATAAATGGGCCTCTGTAGTCACCCCATTCACTGTGCGACGCACATAAACTGTAGCCGGATTCTTCTTGCAGTTATCACACAACATTTCTGATCGCCTCCGTATGATCAGTCTGATAACTAAATGTTTGCCAGCAACGTTTTAATCATGTGGGCCCGAACCCGATCAGCCACTGCTGACGAAAGATTTAAAGCTTCATTGGAAGTTAGCACCATTGCCAATTGTGCTGCCTGCTCGTTAATTAAACCGGCCTGATACAGGTTGGTTACAACTTCAGCTGCCTCTTGCGCTGTTAAAGCGCTACCTATAAGCTCGCTTAACTGTTCTAGAAGATCGGCAGTGGTGAGACGCTCAATCCGAATAAAACCACCTGCACCACGTCGGCTTACCACCCGATAACCGCGCTCAGGTACAAAACGGGTAGATAAGACATACGTCACTTGGGACGGAACACAGGCAAAGTGGTCAGCTAGTTCACTGCGCCTTAATTCAATAAATCGGTCCTCGGCCTCATCCAGCATGGCTTTAATCCAATGTTCCATTTCATCAGCTAAAGACCACATTGTCATCACCTTGTTTGACTATCTTTGACCTTTCTGTGTACCCTTATTATACAGCAGTACATTTTAATTGTGAAGATCTTGCTAGTAAATTTTAGCAACTGCTTTCATCTTCTTTATTGTTACCGGGGTCATCAGTATAGTATTCAAAGTATATAAAAAGCTGTTATCCCAGAGAAATTTTGAGACAACAGCCTTTAAGTTTGTTGCGTTATGCTAACCAGTAAATTTATTACGTTATGCTAACCTGCGTTTATACTCACTGGCTGCATCTTCATCCAGAAGAAGAAGCACATGCGGATGGTTCTTAAGAGCCGAAGCCGGGATGTCGGTGGTAGGATCGCTATTAATTATACGGTCCACTATGGGGGCTTTATTTTTACCACTGGCTATAACCAAAATCTTATCCGCGCCTAACACAGTACCAATACCCATGGTTACTCCTTTATCGGGAATGCGAAATCCATCAGGAAAATAACCGGCGTTGGCTTCACGAGTGCTGGCCGCCAGATCTACCACATGGGCCCGGCTGTCAAAAGCAGTACCTGGTTCATTAAAAGCAATATGCCCATTCACACCCAACCCTAAAACAGCTAAATCCAAACCGCCTTTAGCTAAAATAGCCTGTTCATAGCGGATACACTCTGCTGCCAAATCAGGTGCGTTACCATGAAGATGGTCAAAGCGATCGCCCAGTCCTACCTGATCTATGAAATGGTGCCGTAAGAAAAAAGCAAAACTATGTTCATCCTCCGGGGCTACACCTGCATATTCGTCCAGAGCAAAAGCCCATAGCCGACTAATATCGGTCCGACCGTCCCGGTATGCCTTAACCAACTCTTTATACATACCTATAGGTGTGTTGCCAGTAGGTAAAGCCAATACAAGCTCCGGCTTTTGTGCCACCGCTTCCAAGACAAGTGTCGCGGCTCGCTTACTGAGCATTTCATAATCGTCTACTATCTCAATTCTCACTTGCCAAACCTCCTTCAAATAGCTGCTAACCTTAAATTTCGGTTTTAGTATAGCACAGTCGCCGGGTAAATGAATCACATAGGGCTAAATTTTTCTGGTACCACAACAAAAGATAAAAAGCGAGCCCATCGTTAACCGATAGGCTCACCTCTTCTTTAGCTGGCGTTTTTAGTATTTCTTACCTGATCACCCCGACCAAGGTTAGGCTCCAAGGGTTTAATGTAGTAGGCTCGCTGGTAAAAGCCACAACCATCAGGTTCTAGATCGCAGGGAAACAGATGACCCATACCCTCCACGTCCCGTTCGCAATGGTGGTCACATAAATCGCAAATCCCTTTTCTCAGGCCACTGGTTTCAATTACGGTGCACCTCACCATCAGCACCTCCTCTTATTTACGGAGCAACTGGTGCTGTCGACACCAG
>JAAYWY010000148.1 GCA_012516165.1 Bacillota bacterium | reverse complement strand
GGGGAGAAAATGCCCTGGCAAAAATCATTACATCATATAAGAGTTCTGCCCTATTCCAGCACCACTGCCGTTCCCGCAGCTGTAACCATAAGCATATTGCCGCCGGAGCCGAGTACTTCGTAGTCAATATCAACTCCCACCACTGCGTTTGCACCCAAGGTAGTCGCTCGCTGTTCCATCTCTCGCAGCGCCTCTTTCCTGGCCTCTAAGAGCTCTCCTTCATAGGACCTAGACCGGCCGCCAAAAAAGTTGGAAAGGCCAGCAGCAAAATCCTTGATAAAATCTACACCGGAGATAACCTCACCAAAGACTATACCCTTATACTCTACGATTCGTTTTCCTTCCACCCCAGGTGTTGTCGTTACTATCATTTCATTTACCTCCAATTTAGGTTTACAGAATAAATTCATCGGCCGATACAAAATCCCTGCCTAGACTATCCTTTTTTGATAGCTTATACTGTTTTGAAAAGCTGTGTGAGCGCGGCATTTTAATATCTGATAAAACAGCTCCAAATCTACATTTGAAGTAGTAAAGGCGGCGCTCTGTTTGAAGAATCGCCGCCATAATATAAAAGTGATTATGAATTTATTTTATACCTAGTAAGTTAGGTAGCCAGAGCACACTTGAAGGAACATAAGTGATAAGAATTAATACTAGAATTAGTACTCCTAGCAAAGGTACTAAATCATGCCACATTTCCCTGATAGATACCTTGGCAATGGCGCTGGACACAAAAAGGTCCACTCCCAGGGGCGGGGTACACATGCCTATAGTCAAGTTCACGGCCAAGATAAGTCCGTAGTGAATAACGTCGATACCAAATGCCTGCGTAAGCGGTAGGAAAAGCGGGCCAAAAATAACCACAGCGCTAATGGTGTCGATAAAGGTACCTACTATGAGGAGAATAATGTTGATCACCATGAGCAGAGCAAAACGACTATGAATGAAAGTCATCATAGCCTCAGCTACTGCCTGAGGAATTTGGTTGATGGTAAGGTACCACACAAAGAGAGAAGCACAGGCCACCACAATAAGCACGGTACCCGTGGAAACAGCCGATTTTTTAAGAAGCTGCCAAACTTTTTCCCAAGTAAGTTCTTTGTAAACGAACATGCCCACCAAAAGGGAATACATCACAGCTATAGCCCCGGATTCAGTGGCGGTAAAGACACCACTAACGATACCACCGATAATAATTATCGGGGTAATAAGGGCTAAAATAGCCTTGCGGCCAGTATCCCAAACTTCGCCCCAACCAGCAAATTCATCGCGGCCACGATAGTTACGCTTTTTACCGACAAAGTAACTATATACCATCAAGGCTATACCCATAAGGATCCCCGGTACAAAACCGCCTACAAAAAGCCGCGCTACAGAAGCATTGGCTAACTGACCAAAAACCAGCAGCGGAATACTCGGTGGAATAATAGGGCCAATGGAACCAGCACAAGCTAAAAGCGACGCCGAAAACGTAGGCGCGTATTTTTGTTCGGTCATGACTGGAATCATGAGACCCCCAATAGCTGCTGTGGCAGCAATAGCCGAACCTGTTATACCAGCAAAAAACATACACGCCAAGATACTTACCATGGCCAGCCCTGCCGGGAAGTGTCCTATAATAGCATCGGCAAAATCCACTAGTCGCCTAGAAATACCGCCCTCAGACATGAGATCTCCGGCGAAAATAAATAGGGCCACAGCTATAAGGGAATAGTTATCTATTCCGGTAAATATACGCTGCACTACCACGTCTAACGGATAACCAGAAGACACTAAGCCGATCAAACTGGTAAGACCTAAAGAAAAACTAATAGGAACACCCAAGAAAAAGAAGAAAAACAAAAGCAGAATTATTGCGGATCCCACAATCTCACCCCTCTACACTAATGGTAGTTAACTTTGCCCACAACTGCTGAACCAAATAATATAACATTAAAAGTCCTGCTAAAGGAACCCCCACATAAAGATAACGCATGGGGACTAGAGTATAAGGCATGGTTTGGGTACCGGCACTGCTAACAAAATTCTTGCCTAGTACCACCAGGGCAATAAAAAAGCAGCCTACACAAATGTCAATGATAATATCTGCCCATCGCCTGGCTTTAGGAGAAAGCATTACTAAAAATACATCAATGTTCAGGTGAGCTTTATCTCGTACACCTGCCACTGCACCAAAAAGTACGCAGTAAACAAAAGCTATCCTGATTACGTCCATGGACCAGGGTATAGAAAAGTGAAGAAAGTAGCGCGATATGACCTCTGCAAAAGTAATGCATGAAATAGCAGCCAGGGAAACAGCCAATACTGTGTCTACCACACCATCTACTAGTTTATTTAGCACATCTAACACCACAGCCACCTCCTGAATAAGGGGCGGCAGCTGCCGCCCCTTATTTTTTTGTCTGGATCTACTTAAAATTCCTAACTCGTTCCACCAATTCTAGCGGCACCTGATCGGATACTGTTTCCGGCACATCCTTGGTTGCTTCTGCAAAAGCCTCCCGATCAGCTTCTATAACCTCCATGCCATTATCCTTCAGATACTGTAAGTCTTCTTCCTCCTGCTTAGCAATAATCTCACGTTGTGCAGCAATGGCCTCTTTAGCCGCCTCCTCCACTACCTGTTGCAGCTCCGGACTCAAACTATCAAAAAACTTCGGGTTAATTAATACCGATCCCGGAGCATAAGTGTGGCCATCTAAAGTAAGATACTTTTGAACTTCGTAGAACTTCATAGAGCGAATAGATCCCACAGGGTTCTCCTGACCGTCCACGGTGCGTTGCTGCAAAGCTGTGTAAAGTTCGCCAAAAGGAATTGGGGTTGGTGTAGCTCCCAAAGCTTCTACCAATGCAAACCACACTTTAGCCTCCTGAACACGGATCTTTAAGCCCTTTAAATCTTCTGGTTTGCTTGCCGGGCGAACATTATTGGTGAAGTGCCGCCATCCCAGCTCACAAAATCCCAAGGAACGAAAACCCTGAGCCAGAAGTTTGTCTCCTAGTTCCTTACCAATTTCGCCATCCAATGCTTTGTAAACGTGATCTCGATCTCGGAAAAGATAAGGCAAACTAAATATCTGAAGTTCTGGTACCCAAGCTGGCAAAGAACCATCTGAGGTAACAGTGGTCATTTGGATGGTTCCCATCCGCACACCCTCGGCCATCTCCCGCTCGCTGCCCAGCTGAGCATTTGGGAAAATAGAAACTTTGATCTTACCATCACTCTTGGCTTCAACAGCTTTTTTAAATTCATTTGCCATAATTGTATACTGGTGGGTATCAGAACCTACCACGGCATATTTAATTTCCACTACATCCTTGGCCGGAACATCGCTATTACCATTGTGCTCTGCCGGTCCAGCGCAGCCCGTAAGAACAAACATCGTTACTAACAAGCAAGCTACCAATGTAAAGATATGTTTTTTCATTTTTTAACTCCTCTTTTAAAAATGCTTTTGGTAAACATATAGCCAAGGTATCTGCAATACTGTCGCTGCTGTCGCTTCACCTCCCCATAGCATTAATCCAATAAATTACATACACTATACGCCATACGAATTTCCCGTTTTACAACCGGATCCACTAAGGCTGCTGCAAAATGCTCTGGAGTAGCCATATCACCACCTATGACTGGTACCGTACCGGAAAGAACAATGGTGCCTGGTTTTACCTCGTAGTCTTTTTTAGTCCTTTCTAGAAGATCTTCAACTGACATTAGGGCTGTAGCTGGGCTATCCTGATACACCTCTTCTCCTCTTTCTACGTCAATCCAACTCTTAAGAACCAGCTTGTCCCAATGCTCCTTAACATCCTCATAATCCCAAAACACAGTGCTGAGAACCTTGGGGCAAACCTGTTTGGATTTATTGATATTCACCTTTTCCAAATCGCGGTCAGTATGATCGCTGGCCAGACCTACCAACAACCTATCTTGGTAGGGAGCAAACACAAACTCTACCTCAGGACCTGTGTCCTCGCCCACTACTTGCACCGTATCTGATGTAGTAGCTAGATAACCAGCGGTCGGATAAATTACAGGCGTTTCTGTCGGACATTCCACACCAATGGCGCGAAGTTCATCGATATGCTCTTGGACTTTGGCTTGATCTCTACCGGCAAAGCCTAAACACAAAATCAAATCTACCTGATAAACAATATCCTCATCAGGTTTACCTGGTCGCTTAAGGGTAAAAGCTATTTCTGACACAATGTTTCCCTCTCTCTTATATTGTCTTTTATTTTAATAATTCCTTATATATTTCAGGGCGCCGGTCATTGTATACTGCAATTCGCTGGCGCACAGCCTCAACCTGACTTAGATCCAGATCAACATTAAGAATAATCTCTTCCTCGCCCGCCTCTGCTAGCACTTGTCCCCAGGGATCAATAACTGCAGAATAACCACAGTTCACTACCTTGCCCATGGGACCGCAAGCATTAGCTGCCACTACAAAAAGCTGGTTTTCAATAGCCCGAGCACGCAGTAATGTCCGCCAGTGTTCCGATCTGGGATGGGGCCACTGGGCCGGAACAAAAAGCACCTGAGCTCCTGATAATGCTAAACCACGGATAAGCTCTGTAAATCGTAGATCATAGCAAATAATACTAGCCATCAGCTTGTTATCTAACTCAAAACAGCAAGGTTTGTTACCAGCTTCAAAAACTTTTTTCTCACCAGAAGGAGAAAAAAGATGGATCTTATCATACATAGCCACTTCCTGACCTTGACGGTCAAAAATATACATCGTATTGAAAACCTGGCCTTCAGGGCCTAATCTAGCTACAGATCCTCCCACAATATTGACCTTATGTTTCTTAGCCAAATTGGAGAGTAATATCCAGCTTTCCCCGTGCTCCATAACATCCGCTAAAGGCGCTGGTTCAGCTGGGAAAAAGCCCACATTGAACGTTTCTGGCAAAAGAATTATGTCCGGAGAATCCAAACAGGCTCTTTCGATCAAATCCTTAGCATGTGCTAAGTTGGCCTTCTTGTTCTCCATTTGGATCTGCATTTGAACTACACTGACCCTCATTTTAGTCAACCTTACCATCCCCTTTCTTAATTTATCTTAGATTATTGCTCCAACTGCCTCCAAAGATTAGGTAGGTTCTTACCTACCATAAACTTAGTAATACTTATGTGCTCACCAATAGCTGCCTTAAACTCCTCATAAGAACCATTCTCCAATCCAGCTATCACGGCCTGATGTTCCTTAATAACTTCAACAAATCGGCCCGGTGATTGCACTGCTTCTATACCAAGGCGCAGTATGTGATCCCGTAAGCTATCATAAAAACGATACATTCGTTCATTTCGTGCTGCCCGTATCAATGCCAAGTGAAACTCCCGATCAGCGGCAATAAATTTAACGGGATCTTTCTCATCCATGATCCTAATCTGAGTTTTGAGCACATCCTTCATAAGCTGTAAGCAAATTTCGTCCTTGCGCTGAATCAACTTTTCCCCAGCCAGGCATTCTAACACCAAACGAAGTTCATAAACTTCATCTACATCTTTAAGAGAAATCTCTGTTACTTGTGCACCTTTACGTGGAATCAATCTTACGAAACCTTCTACCTCTAAGGTTTGGAGTGCTTCTCTGATAGGAGTACGGCTCACCCCGAGATTACGTGATAACTCATTTTCACTCAAAAATTGCCCCGGGGCAAAAGTGCGTGCTATGATAGCCTCTTTGATGAGCTTATATGCCTTTTCCTTTGACGATCGAAACTGGACATGCCTTTTCATGTCATTTCTCCTTATAATGCAACCTGTATACAGCTTGTATTATGATAAATATTCTACAAGCACTAGAAATACCCCTGCTAACCTTTTTATAAGAAAAAATTATTTTAACATTAAGCATGCTTAATTCTGGTTAATGTTTGTTGAAATTATGGATAAAGACACTGGATTACAAAGCACCACAAATCCAAAGGAAATACCTTGACATATGCGGCACTAGCGGTTAGTATGTTAGTAATAAGTAAATAGTACCCTTTAAGGACGGTCCTGTGAGGCTGGCAAGGGAAAGATCTGATGGGTATGGTGCACCCTGCTGGTCTCTGGCCAGCAGGGTTTTTTGCTGCCCAAGAAGATACGGGGAAAATAATCTGGAGGTGCTTGTTTTGAATAAAGAAGAAGTTCAAGCGGTACTGCAACAAGCGGGTGTCTATAAGCACGGACATTTCCAATTTACATCTGGGCTTCATAGTGACATTTACCTAGAAAAGTTTCAAGTGATGCAATATCCAAAGTACACAGAAATCCTGTGTAAGGAAATGGCCCAGCGCACTAAGCACTTAGAACCTGACGTGGTTATCGGCCCGGCTGTAGGAGGCATTATCCTCGCTTATGAATTAGGACGTCAGCTCGGACGTCGTGCTCTGTTTACTGAGCGCGTGGAAGGAAAAATGCAACTTCGGCGGGGTTTTTCTGTGGCTCCCGGCGAACGAGTGCTGCTGGTAGAAGACATTGTTACCACTGGTGGCTCGGCACGGGAAGTACTGGAGGCTATAGCTCCTCTTAAAGCCCAAGTTGTAGGTATCACCTGCTTGGTAGACCGCAGTGACGGCCAGGTGCAATTTCCAGTAGACTTTTACCCGCTCCTCTCCATGGATATTAAGTCCTGGGATCCGAAAGAGTGTCCCATGTGTAAACAAGGTGTGCCACTGGTAATACCGGGAAGCCGTCATCTGCAATATATTTAAGGAGGATTTTCCATGTTTGCTCGCCGCTTAAACGAAGCCATCCGGGCCAAGAAAAGCCCGCTAGTTGTCGGCCTTGATCCCGATATAACTAAGTTTCCGCCCGGCCTTAAACCGGCCGCTGGTGCCAGCAGAACCGAAATAGCTGAAGCCATATTGGCCTTTAACAAAAGCATCATCGACCAAGTAGCAGACTTAGCACCAGCAGTAAAGCCGCAGGCGGCCTTCTATGAAGAGTACGGCTGGGCTGGTATGAAAGCACTGGAAGAAACAGCCACCTATGCCCGTTCCAAAGGTCTGTTGGTGATCCTTGATGCCAAACGGGGCGACATCCCCAACACTGCCTTAGCATACGCCCGGGCCTATTTAGCCCCGGATAAGAACCCACACGCCTTCCCTTGCGATGCCCTCACCGTAAATCCATTTTTAGGCCGCGATGGCCTGCAGCATTTCGTCAATGCGGCCACTTCCAACCAGCGAGGTATTTTCCTGCTGGTGCGCACCTCGAATCCAGGAGCTGCCGACCTGCAAAATCTTACCGTGCAAGAAACAAAGCGTCCGGTATGGCAAGAGGTAGCCGCTTGGGGTGCCGATTGGGCCGAAAAAACCCGTGGCAATGAAGAATATTCGCCGGTGGGAGTTGTGGCCGGGTTAACTTATCCTCATGAAGCTCAAACTCTGCGCCAACTGTTACCACACTCTTATTTGCTGCTTCCGGGCTTAGGGGTGCAGGGGGGACAGATTGCCGATGCCTTACCCTGCTTCGACAACAGCGGCCTGGGTGCTCTTTTGGTAGCTGCTCGAAGCATAATTTATGCCTTTAGTCGGGAACCATATAACAGTGCTTTCTCGCCCGATCAGTTTGCGGCTGCCGCCAGAAAGGCCACCATGGACGTCTTACGTGACCTAAAAGCTGCCGGTTATCCGCTTCAATAAAACAGCAGCTATGGCTGTGGAGGTGATATACAATGATTATGTATTCTAATACCGCTTGGCCGCCTTACGTCAGCCTGGTCGCCAATGTGAAATTTGGTTCCTACCACCATATAAAGCTGGACATGGGGCTAAAACCGAATCAAGCCGCCCGAATGGTAGCCCGCATCAGACATCAGGTTAAGCTGCCGCTGGTGGTAGAGATGGAAACCAACGAAATCAAAAGTCGCTTGGTCCGTCTGGCCCAAGCAGTGGCCGCCGCTGGAGCCAATGTTATCATGCTTACAGCAGGAGACTTCACCTCAGCCAAAGCTGCTTTATCCGATTTATCCCCTAAAATAACCTTGCCTCTTTTTGTCCGCTGCCCCATAACAACCAGTGACGAACAGCAAGAACTACAAGCCCTAGGCGCTGCCCAAGTAATCCCTGCGATGGCCTCGGAACTTGTATTGGCAGCCACTAACTAAAAAATCCGTCTGATCCTTTAAGTGCGGTCCTGTGAGGCCAGCAAGGATTCTCAGGCGAGATCCTTCTGCTCTTGGCCCCACAGCCAAGAGTTTTTTATTGAGGAGGAAAGGCTGTGCTGCACAAAGATCTATTATCCTTAGAAGACTTATCCCGCAGTGAAATTGAAACCTTATTAAAGCTATCTTTGGATCTTAAGCTACGCCTGAAACAAGGGGAAAAGCTAACACACCTTAAAGGGCAGCGATTGGTGCTACTGTTTTATGAACCCAGTACCCGAACCCGGGTGTCCTTTGCTCAGGCCGCTTATTTAGGTGGTGCCGAGGTAATTAGCGTAGCCACCGACACCAGCAGTGTGACTAAAGGCGAAAGCCTGGTGGATACTGCTCGTAATTTAGAGGCCACCGGGGCGTCAGCTCTGGTTCTACGTCACAAAGCCGCCGGAGCCGCTGCCCTAGTAGCTAACAGGGTATCTGTTCCCGTGATCAATGCCGGCGACGGCTGGCATGCTCATCCCACTCAGGCTCTTTTGGATTTACTCACAGTATGGGAAAAGCGCGGTGGTATTGAAGGACTAAAAGTGGCTATCCTAGGAGATATACTGCACAGCCGGGTAGCTCGCTCTAACATTGATGCCTTTTCCCGGCTAGGAGCAAAGGTAAAAGTAGCTGCCCCTCCCACCTTGCTGCCACCCGGTTTGGATGACTTGGGGGCCCAAGTAGTCGCTGACCCGGCTGCTGCCGTGGCTGACGCCGACGTGATTTACCTGCTCCGCATCCAGCGCGAACGGCAGGCCGAAGGTTACCTGGCTTCTCTGCCGGAATACAGCCGCTGGTGGGGACTTAGCAGCGAACTGTTGGCCCAAGCCCCAGCCGACGCCATGATTATGCATCCCGGACCGGTCAACATTGGTATTGAAGTTAGTTATGACGTGGCCTTCGGACCACAAGCTCTGTTTACCAAGCAAGTAACAAACGGTGTTATGGTACGATTGGCTGTACTCACAACCCTCCTTGGAGGTGAAAAGCAATGCTTACAGCGCTCACAGGTGGTCGCCTTCTAGACCCGGCTCAGGGTATCGATCAAAAAGGCACTCTCATTATCGAACATGGACTAATCAAAGATATTACTTTTTCGGGGCCACCGACCAAGGCCGAAGTCATTGATGTTTGTGAACACCTAGTGGTTCCCGGATTTATTGATCTATCTTGTCGGCCAGGGAGCGTAAATGCCCGCTCCCTGGCTTCTTTGGGCCAAACTGCAGCCAGCGGCGGATTTACCGGTGTTACTGTTTTGCCTGACACTACACCGCCTCTAACCGATGCTTTGCGCCTAGCCGGACTCACGGCCCTAGCTCGAGAAAACAGTCCAGTACATCTGTATCCCATAGGGGCACTGAGTCGCAACTTAGAAGGAAAAGAACTGGCCGATATGGGCTCCTTGGCTCAAGCAGGCGCTTACGGCTTTTCCGACGGCGAACACTGGCCAGCAAATTCGCAGCTCCTATTTTTAGCCTTGAAATACGCTGGCACCTTTGAAAAGCCACTGTTCATCCATCCGGAGGATCCGGCGCTGGCCGCCGACGGCCTTATGCGCGAAAGTAAAGCAGCTACTCGGTTAGGACTCCCGGCCGTGCCAGCCGTGGCCGAAGAAATAGCTG
>JAAYWY010000147.1 GCA_012516165.1 Bacillota bacterium | reverse complement strand
GTTACTGGTACAGCCATTTGGGCTTGGGACTCTAATGCTTTTACTTCTTTGTCAAAGCTGGTCAGTTCGGTAATAATATCCTGCAGACTATTTCGTACCGAGTCCCCATCCTTTTGTATTTGCTGTAGCCCCTGCTGAACTTGATTTTGCCCATTGGTTATGTCCTGATCCAGTTGTTTTAGGCTGCCCTCCATTTGTTTAAGGCTCTGCAGTAAAACTACCCGCTTTTGGGCCACCATTTCTTGTTTAGATAAGGTATTGTTAGGCGAGAGAGAAGCTATAAAGCCGCTGTTTCGGCTAATTTCTTGTTCTAAGGTTTGGAAAATTTGATCCAGCTTGGTGGTAAAATCTTGTTGCTTCTGACCCAAGTCTTGTAGCTTGGTCTGTAAATCGCGCAGGTGGTTTTGCATCTGCTGAATAAGAAGCACCACGTTATCTTGATGTGGTTGGAAGGCGCTTTGAGTTGTATCGCGTTTTTCTTGAATACGGGCAATTAAGTCGCTTGGGGTTGGCATAAGTATGTTTACCCTCCTTTCAACAGATTGCTTTTTCAGTATGCCCGCAAAGAAGAAAAAATATCTGATTTAGAACCATTTAGAGAGAATTTTGGCCGCCTTTTTGACCTTTATGCTAATTGGATCGGCATGCGGTGAGAATATAATCGAATAATAAACGGGGCCAATTGGCCCCGAAAAAATATGTGGTCCCCTGAATTACCCAGCTATATTTAGCACCGGAAGGCTGGTGGTACAAGTTTTAGTATCCTAAATCTTCCTGCACTAAAATTACCTTCAGATCCGTCTTGTGCGGACAGCGCTCAATGATGGTTGTCACTCGACACATTCGTTCTGGTGAGTTGCAATCGTTGCATTGACCAGTAGCACCGCATGGGGTGCCGGTGTTTAGACGCTTGGCATTTTGTGGCGCTGCTACATTATGAATTCGATCTAACGCCGCCTCTAGATTAGGTACCACCTTGTTCTGCCCACAAACTAAGATTACTTTTGAGGGACCAAATATCATGGCCGCCACCCGATTCCCCATGCCGTCCACATTCACTAGCTGCCCATCTTCTGTCACGGCATTGGAACTGGCCAAAAACACATCGGACGTAAGCTGAGAGCGCCTAAGTTCCATAACTTCAGCTGGCGTCTTGCCGCGCCAGTGCCAGTATACAGGGCAACCCTTGGCCATGAGCTCCGGTACCACATCCAGTGCTTCGATGGTGCAAGATCCACCGATCCCCACCTTTTGCCCCGCTTGGACTTCTTCTAAGATAATCTGTTTGGCCTCTTCGGCTGTCGCCACAATGCGAGTTTTGATGCCATGCTTTTCTAAAGCTTGCTGTGCTTTTACCAGTCTCTCCTCCAACTGGAACCGCCCCTTTCTTGGAAGATCATTACCTTTTGTATTCCGCATAAAACTGCTCATTCCTGCAAGGTTACAAGCCATCCCTATGCTTCGCACCGACCCTTAGAACGACTAGTAGTGGTATGGTTCGTTGGCGTTTATCTTGAAGGCGCGGTAAAGTTGTTCCAACAAAATAAGACGGGCCAGCTCGTGGGTAAAGGTAAAAGATGATAAGGAGAGTACGGTATCGGCCCGTTGAAAGACAGCTGGCCCCAGCCCCAGGGTACCACCAACAACAAAGGCCAGGCGGCTATGCCCTGCCAGGGCCAATTTTTGCAGCATGGCAGCAAATTTTGGCGATGTAAGCTGTTGGCCGTCTTCGCTTAGGGCAATAAAATAATCGTTCGGTTTGATGTCTGTTAGTATAGTTTGAGCCTCTTGATCTTTTATAGCCGCTACAGCAGCAGCGTCTAGGCGCGGGGGAATTTTAGCAGCCGGTAAAGTGATTAACTCTACCCGAGCATATGGTTGTAACCTTGTAAGGTATTCCCTATTGCCAGCGGCGATAAAACCTGTTTTTGTCT
>JAAYWY010000146.1 GCA_012516165.1 Bacillota bacterium | reverse complement strand
TTGCAGTGACAATTAAATAGAGGGCTCTTATCCAGAGCGGTGGAGGGACTGGCCCGATGAAACCCGGCAACATGCCAGGTTTATCCTGGTGATGTGCCAATTCCAGCAGAATGTCAATTCTGGAAGATAGGAGTGAAAAGGCCACTTCCAAATTGAAGCGGCCTTTTTTGTTGAAGGGAGGAGTTTTTTGTGCCGGAACATCATTTTTTTACTTCTGAATCTGTAACCGAGGGACATCCGGATAAAGTGGCGGATCAGATTTCCGACGCCGTTCTAGATGCTATCTTGGCCCAGGATCCTTATGCTCGTGTGGCCTGTGAGACGCTTGTTACTACGGGGTTGGTTTTGGTAACGGGGGAAATATCTTGTCGCTGCTATGTGGAAATTCCCCACCTGGTGCGTCAAACAGTGAAGGACATTGGTTATACGAGGGCTAAGTTTGGTTTCGATGGCGATACTTGTGCAGTACTAACGGCTATTGATGAACAGTCACCTGATATTGCTTTAGGTGTGGACAAGGGGTTAGAGGCTAAGGAAGGAGAGGCTGATCCCTTAGATCAGATCGGTGCTGGTGACCAGGGTATGGTCTTTGGCTATGCCTGTCGAGAGACACCAGAGCTTATGCCACTTCCCATATCTTTAGCTCATCGGTTAGCTCGGCGGTTGGCAGAGGTAAGAAAGACTAAATTACTGCCGTATTTGCGTCCTGATGGCAAAACCCAAGTTACAGTGGAGTATGAAGGTAACCGTCCCGTGCGGATAGATGCAGTGGTAGTGTCAGCTCAGCATCGCCCAGACGTGAGTTTAGACAAAATTAGGACCGATGTTATTGAGACGGTGATTAAACCCATTGTTCCTGCACAATTTTTGGATACAAACACTCGCTTTTATGTGAATCCTACTGGACGATTTGCATTAGGCGGTCCGGCAGCTGATTCAGGTCTTACTGGGCGCAAGATTATTGTTGATACCTATGGTGGTAGTGCCCGTCATGGCGGTGGTGCTTTTTCTGGTAAAGATCCGACCAAGGTAGATCGGTCAGCTAGCTATGCAGCCCGGTATGCTGCGAAGAACATTGTGGCGGCAGGGTTAGCCGAGCGTTGTGAAGTACAGGTGGCTTATGCTATCGGTGTGGCTCGGCCAGTATCGGTTACGGTGGATACTTTTGGTACAGGGGTTATTTCCGAGGCTGCTATTGGTCAATTAATTAAGGAACACTTTGAGCTTAGGCCAGCCGGTATTATTTCTAGCTTAGATTTAAGACGACCTATCTTTAAGCCTTTGGCGGCTTATGGTCACTTTGGCCGTACCGATCTAGATCTTACTTGGGAACAAACCGATAAGGTGGATGAGCTAAAAAAGGCAGCCGCTAAATTAGCATGAAATCTAAGAGCTATTGTAAGAAAAACTACCAAGTATTGATAATAAGATAACTAAATTAGTATTATGTCATACGAAATAGGTAATATTGAGCCGGGGATTCCCGGCTCTTATTAATGCGCGACGGCAGTCACGTTTGCTGTGACAATATAACTAAGCAGACATTAAAGACAGCGGCCACGATACAGGAGCAAAAACGAGCCGAAGTCTAGGAGACTGAATTTTCGGAGGTGAAAGTGTTCCTTTTATTCAGCCCCTGACAAGATTAGCAGGAAGGTAAGAGTTGGAAGTCGAATAGTGTTACAGAGGTGATGGGGATGGAAGTACAGTCTGATCTAAGTCGTTTAGATGATATATTGCGGCAGACTGTGACGGCTATAAAGGATAGTCGACAGCAAATAAACTCCATTGCCGACGAAGCCCGAGCGGAGGCTAACAGAATTGCACGTGAACTGGCAAAAGTTAGGGAAGAGGCTTTAGCCGTTATTGAGCAGGTGGATGCTGTTCGCGAGGAAGAGCAGCGTACCAGGATGAAGCTTATGCGGGTAAGCCGAGATTTTAAGCGCTATGATGAAAAAGAAATTCAGCAAGCGTATGAGAATGCTCGTGATGTTCAGGTGCGTCTTATTATTCTCACGGAAAAGGAAAAGGATCTTAGAGCTAAGCGAGATGAGTTGGAGCGAAGCTTACGGAGCATTTCACGGCTTTTGTCCCGGGCGGAGACTTTGTCTACCCAGGTTGGTGTAGCCTTGGACTATTTGAGTGGAAATTTAGACCAGCTTTCGCAAGCCATTGATACAATGGAAGAAAAGCGAGAGGTGGCTATACGTATTATTCAAGCACAAGAAGAAGAACGACGGCGGGTAGCTCGAGATTTACATGATGGCTTGGCTCAGCAGCTATCAGCAGCTCTTATGGGTCTAGAAGTATCGCAACGACTACTCGAGAGTGATTCCGGTCGGGCCAAACAAGAACTAAGCAATGTGGAACTTATAATCCGAGATGGGCTTAAGGAAGTACGAGAGGTAATATTTAATCTAAGGCCGCTTTCTTTGGATAACATGGGGTTAAAGACAGTGATAAAGGGACTGATTTCCCGACTGCAAGACCGAACTGGCATCCATATACTATTATCTGTACATGGAGAGGAACAAAAACTTGACGGTACAACTTCCACTTGTATTTTCCGTATAGTCCAAGAGGCTTTAAATAATGTTATCAAGCATGCTAATGCATCAGAAATCAAGGTGCGCCTGGAATTTGCACCTG
>JAAYWY010000145.1 GCA_012516165.1 Bacillota bacterium | reverse complement strand
TAGGCGGCTGGATGAAGCCTGGAATCAATACCTTTTCCAACAACGCAATTTGTTGCAAGCGATAAAGGATCGCGAGCTTTGGTCTAAACCAGCTACTTTACTAGCAGAGCGCCAGCAAGCATTGCAGTACAGCAAAGGTTTGTTAACACAGATAACTAGTTGTTATATCCATGAAAAGAAGAGCCAACTAGCTGAATTTAAACGGACACTGGATGCACTTGATCCAAGAAGTGTACTTAAGCGAGGATTTGTGGCTGTACTAGATTATGACAACGGCCACCTAATAAGTCAGGCAGCATCTGTTTTTTGTGGACAGCACTTACGCCTCAAATTTGCCGATGGTGAAATCGTAGCTCAGGTATCGTCCGTGTGCAAAGGAGATGAGAGCAATGGCTAAGGCGCGGCGCACTAAGAAAAGACTTAGTTTTGAAGAAGCATTTGAACGTTTAGAAGAACTGACATCATTTTTAGAACAAGGTAATCTTGATTTGGAGGAAACTATAAAAGCATTTAGCGAGGGCAAAGAGCTACTTCGATATTGTGAGGAATTGTTGGGGGAGGCAGAAGAAAGCTTAAAAATTATAGACTTAAATACTGGTCAAGAAGTTGATGCTGAGGAGGAGGAAAAATGAATCTAAAACAGTACTTAACTGAACGGACAAAACTTATAGAAGAAGTCTTGTTGACTTATCTACCCACGTTGCCCAAAGTAGCCGAACAATTAGAGTCGGCTATGCGGTATAGCCTTTTTGCTGGGGGCAAAAGAATAAGACCAATCTTAGCCTTGGCCAGTGCTGAAGCTGTAGGTGGCGATCCTCAAGCAGTGCTTCCGGCGGCCTGTGCTTTAGAATTTATTCATACGTATTCGCTGATTCACGATGATTTGCCAGCTATGGACGATGATGATTGGCGACGGGGCCAACCAACAAACCATAAAGTTTTTGGGGAAGCCCAAGCTATATTAGCTGGCGATGCTCTCCTTACCCATGCTTTTGCTATTTTAGCCTCTCCAGACTACCCAGTTCCAATTGAAGCCGAAAAAGCTTTGCGTATTGTGTGGGAAGTAGCTGATGCTGCTGGTCCTTTGGGGATGGTAGGCGGTCAGAGCGCCGATATTAGCCAAGAAGGTACTGTCCAAGAATATGATGCACCAACCGTGCTCCGTTACATTCATACTCATAAGACCGGTGCTTTATTAAGGGCTGCTGTTCGAACAGGGGCTATTATAGCTGAAGCTAGCCCCGAGCAACTAGCAGCTTTAACGTTGTATGGGGAAAATCTGGGCCTTGCTTTTCAAATCTGTGACGATATTCTAGATGCCACCGGTGATCCTAAGCTCTTGGGCAAACCAGTTAAAACGGATGCTCAACACAAAAAATTAACTTATGTAACTGTACATGGCTTAGAAGAAGCAAAGAGAGCTGCTTACATTTTGGCGGATCAAGCTATAGAAGCGTTATCTGACTTTGATAATGCAGCCGAACCTCTTCGGGCTTTAGCTCGTTATACGGTAGAAAGACAAAACTAGAAAGTCCTGGATGCCTGGCACTAAAAACAAGGAACTTATAGCAGGAGGTGACGAGGCATGGCTGATTTGTGCCATAACCGAGTCTTACTAGCAGCGCTTTTGGCTTGGGGTATAGCCCAGGGCCTTAAAGTGCCCGTTACACTTTTGGCCAAGCGTCGTTGGGATTTCATGCGGTTGGTTAGCCCCGGCGGCATGCCCAGTTCCCACTCTGCTTTAGTAAGTGCCATGGCTATAACTGTAGGACGGGTAGAAGGTTTTAATGCTCCCGAGACAGCCATTGCTTTTGTTGTAGCCTTTGTAGTTATGTATGATTCAGCTGGGGTGCGCCGGGCAGCAGGAGCCCAAGCTAGTGTTCTGAACAAAATCGTGGACGAAGTATTCAAAGGCGGGCGTGTACGGGAAGAACGGCTGCGTGAGCTTCTGGGACATACGCCGATAGAGGTATTTACCGGTGCTTTTCTGGGAGCGATTGTAGCGAGTCTTATGCGACTTTGATGTCCATTGCGCCTATTGCCATGCCATGATATAATAAATCTGAGCTATAATATAATTTCTTGCTTTTTAAGCCAATGGTTCTTAATCGACAGGTGGTGCAGTATTCTAGTCAGTAACTCTACTTTCGAAAACGGGCCTAAAAATCCGTTAAGGGCATAGCGATGAAGTTCCTGGTGCTGGCTGTATACGCCCAGTGTGCGGCTGGTGCTGGGAGTTAAGGGAAAAGGGCAACCACAATGGCATGTGGCTGCTGCCCCTCTTCCCGCGGAGACCCAAGTGCGTGGCTTAAAGTTACGGCTTGGGGTGTGAACCTGCATGCGGTGCAAGCTGTGTGCAGTGTAGCCTGCCTTGAGTGTGGGGGGTGAATACAGGTCCGACTAGCTGTCTACGGGCCCAAAGACAGTTAGTTGCTGCTGTTGAAACCTTTCATGCAAAAGAGGCTAGAGGGTAGAGATGCTGCCGGGGAAAACCCCTAGACTGCCCAATTAGGTTGGGACAGAATAAGGATTAAAGTGCGGACTAAGTGGTAATCTAGTCCGATGTTCGGCAACGACATCGAACAATCATAAAAGGAAACTGCCTTTTTGGTGACGAAAAGGTGATTGTTGGGAAAACCTACTAGACCTTAAGCCGCAACATTTACTTGTTCTGTTACCACCTGTCGGAATATGAACATAAGTAATATAAATAAGCGGAGTGTGGTGGGGTGAAACCCAAGCCAACAGAGGCTAACATTTGGTGGCATGGATTCAAGGTAGGATCATTGACTTTAGGGTTATCGTTGTTAGTTGGTTTTTTTTCTGGTTATGTGGTACGTGCGGTACCACTTTTTTTGGCTTTCTTGGTGCTACTTGCTATTGTAGCGCTAGGTATTTTATTTGATATTATGGGAGTAGCTGTTACAGCTGCTGAAGAACCACCACTTCATGCTATGGCGGCTAAGAAAGTGCCTGGCGCTCGCGAAGCAGTGCGATTATTGCGGCATGCACCAGCTGTAAGCAACTTTTGCAATGATATGGTAGGCGACATGGCCGGTACATTGTCCGGTGCTACTGGTGCAACTATTGTGTTCAGCTTGATAACCCGCTATCCTAAAATAAAGGAAGAATGGTTGACTCTTCTAGTAGTGGCTTCTATTTCAGCCTTGACCGTGGGGGGAAAAGCAGTAAGCAAGCATTATTCCCTTCAACAAGCTAATGCCATAACCTTAATGATGGGGCGTGGGTTACTCTTACTAGAGAAGATTATTGGCCGAGAACTGTTGGTATCAAAAACTAACAGCGGGGGTAAGAAATAATGGCAGGTATTTTGTCCCAAATACATAATCCGTCAGACCTTAAAGAGCTATCATTGCCGAAACTTGAGGTTCTATGCCAAGAACTGCGCCAGAAGATTATCTCTACCGTAGCGCTGAATGGAGGGCACCTAGCTCCTAATCTAGGCGTAGTAGAACTTACTGTAGCGTTGCACAGTATTTACAATCAACCAGGTGATAAAATAATTTGGGATGTAGGGCATCAGGCGTACGCTCATAAGTTACTTACTGGTCGTCAGAACCAGTTCGCCAGTTTGCGCCAGGTTGGGGGCCTAAGTGGCTATCCTAAACGTTCCGAAAGTCCTTATGATTATTTTGGCGCTGGTCATAGTAGCACGTCCATTTCAGCAGCTCTTGGATTTGCTATAGCTCGCGACCTTAACCGTGAGAACGATGTGGTATGTGCAGTTATTGGTGATGGTTCGTTAACAGGCGGGATGGCTTTTGAGGCCCTGAACCACGTTGGCCAATTAGGCAAACGGTTAGTGGTAGTGCTTAACGACAACGAAATGTCAATTAACCACAATGTGGGCGCCCTATCCCTATACTTAACTCGTCTGCGCTCAGATCCTAATTATTTTCGGTTAAAAGAAGATATCGAGTTTTTGTTAAAGCGCATCCCTGCTGTGGGAACACAAGTGGCAAAGACAGCAGAGCGCGTTAAGGATGCCGTTCGCTATATGCTGATCCCAGGGACGCTATTTGAAGAGCTAGGTTTTACCTACTTTGGTCCGTTAAATGGTCATGATTTAGCTGCGTTACGAAGTGTTTTTGAACATGCCCGCAAGATTGATGGCCCAGTGTTAATTCATGTACTAACGAAGAAAGGTAAGGGTTATTTTCCAGCGGAAAAGAGTCCAGATAAATATCATGGTGTAGGGCCTTTTGAAATAAATAGTGGCCAGCTTAAAAAAGAACATAGTACAACTTATACTGATGTTTTTGGAGAAGCTATAGTTAAGCTAGGTGCCGAAAACCCAAAGGTAGTTGCCATTTGTGCTGCTATGTCAGCTGGTACTGGTTTGACACAATTTGCCCACCGTTATCCAGATCGTTTTTTTGATGTAGGTATTGCCGAGCAACATGCTGTTACTTTAGCAGCTGCTTTAGCAGCTGCGGGCAAACGACCAATAGTGGCTATTTATAGCACCTTCCTTCAGCGAGCATATGATCAAATAGTCCATGATGTTTGCTTACAAAATTTACCAGTAGTATTTTGTTTAGATCGATCTGGTTTGGTAGGAGAAGATGGCGCTACTCACCAAGGTTTGTTTGATTTTGCTTACCTGAGGCACATTCCTAATATGACTATAATGGCTCCGCGGGATGCAGGAGAGCTAGAGTATATGTTAACTTTAGCCTTGCAGCATTCGGGACCAGTGGCTATTCGTTATCCTCGAGAGCAGGCAGCAGTTATGCCTGTATCAAACTGCAGAGCAGGTTGGGGTGAGGGAGAGATCCTAAAAGAAGGTTCCCATGGTATGGTGATAACGGTAGGCAGTATGGTACTGCCTAGCCTTCGGGCTACATGGTCTTTAGAAGAGAAAGGCCTTGATATCGGCGTTACAGATGTTCGCTTTGTGAAACCCCTTCCCAAGGAGTTGATTCTTCAGCTGGCTCAGCAACAAAGGCGTCTAGTTACAGTGGAAGACCATGTAATCACAGGCGGATTAGGAAGTGCTGTGCTTGAGTTGGTTAGTGATGTCGGCATTTCTATTCCGGTAAAACGTCTGGGTGTAAAGGACGAATTCATCGAACATGCCAGCCGTGCCCAACAGCTGACAATGTGTGGTCTGGATGAAGCTAGTCTTAGAGCCAATTTCCATAGTTATTTTTCCATGCGACAAGTTAACAAAGTCCAACTTAAAGTGAGTGATAGCCATGGTAACTAAGAGGCTAGATACTCTGCTGGTGGAGAGAGGGTTGGCTCCTAGTCGAGAACGAGCTCAAGCTAGAATCTTGGCAGGAGATGTTTTGGTAGACGGTCGGCCTATCTGTAAGTCAGGAACAAAAGTGTCCTTGGAGGCAGAGGTGGTATTAAGGGGGGAGGATCTGCCATATGTAAGTCGCGGTGGACTAAAGCTAGAAAAAGCTATAAAGTCCTTTGGGCTGGACTTTAAAGATAAAATAGTTATAGATGTGGGTTCGTCTACAGGCGGATTTACCGATTGTGCTTTGCAACATGGGGCGAAAAAGGTATACGCGGTGGATGTAGGCTATGGGCAATTAGCTTGGCGTTTGAGGCAAGATCCTCGAGTTGTAGTATTGGAACGTACTAATATTCGACAATTAAATAAAACTCAACTGATACTTCCTCCCAGCGTGGCCTGTATCGATGTTTCTTTTATTTCTTTAGAAAAAGTTATTCCCCATGTGGTTGATATTTTAATCGGTAATAAGGAATTAGTTGCTCTTATTAAGCCTCAATTTGAAGTAGGTCGCGGCAAGGTAGGTAAGGGAGGTATTGTCCGGGATCCGTCTTTACATAAGGAAGTACTGTCTCGGATTGTATCTATGGTTAGCCAATATTTAACCTGTGTGGCACTTGATTACTCCCCTATTACTGGTGCAAAGGGTAACATTGAATATTTGCTTTATGCCCACTTGTCCTCTACCAAATCGTTGGTAAATGTGAATCAAGTGGTAGCAACAGCTCATACCGAACTAGCCTGATTTCGGTATTATTTCGCCACAAAAATTAATTTTTATCAAGCGAAATAACAAGAAGGCAGGGGAGGAGGTATGAGTGACCAGTGGTGATATTTTAGTTTTGGGAGTAATTATAGGTGCAGCTGCATTCTATTGGATTTATACTACATGGCAGCGATGGATTCTCCGACGTCGCTTTCGTGGCGCGAAACGTTCTGAGGAAAAAGCGGCCGACTTTCTTAAACAACAGGGGTTTACTGTTATTGCCCGTCAACCGACAGCTACTTCTTTAGCTTATATAAATGGTAAAGCGCACACTACCACGATAAGAGCTGATTTCTTAGCCCGCAAAGGTTGGCGGACCTATGTGGTAGAGGTTAAAACTGGGCGAACAGCACCCAAACTTCGTGCCCGAACCCGTCGTCAACTGCTGGAATATCAGTTAGCTTTTCAGCCTGATGGCATATTACTTGTGGACATGAGTAACAAAACATACCGTGAAGTATCATTTCGACCACCTCTTAATTATAGGCTAGGCTGGGGAATAGTAGTTGTCTTCATGCTTGCTTTCTTCCTAGGGGGAACAGTTGTCTATATCCTGGGTAAAGGGAAGTGGTGATGATATTCAAAAATATAGCTATACTGGTTAATAAAGATAAAGACCAAGCTTATAAGTTGGGCCGTCGCTTAGTTACATATTGCCATGAACATGCTCTTACAGCTGCTATGCTGCCAGCTGATGCAGCCTTCTTAGGTTATAGTGAACTAGGGCGTCCGCTAAAGGAGCTTAGAGAATGGTCGGATCTAGTGATTTCACTAGGAGGCGATGGTACCCTGTTAGGGGCAGCTCGTCTTTTTGCACCAGCTGGGGTACCTGTATTAGGCATAAATCTAGGGCATCTAGGATTCTTAACAGCTGCTGAACCAGAACATGTAGAGCAGATGTTCTTAGATTTAGTAGCGGGCCGGTATACTTTAGAGCAACACAACTTACTCAAAGCCGAAGTCCAGCGCCATGGGCAAAAGGTAGCTGAATTTAGAGCACTAAACGATGCTGTAATTACTAAAGGCTCTTTTTCACGCATTAAGGTGATCTGCTATGTGGATGACCAGTACTTGGCAACTTATCAAGGGGATGGTGTAATTGTAGCCACTGCTACCGGTTCTACTGCCTACTCTTTATCGGCGGGCGGACCGGTGGTTAGTCCGGACTTAGACTGCTTAATTATCACCCCTATTTGTGCTCATGCTCTTGGGACGCGAAGCTTGGTTATTTCTAGCCGGGAAATTTTTCGGGCTGTTGTTAGTGCAGATAAGGGAGAGCTAATACTTACTGTAGATGGCCAGGAGTTATATCCCTTAGAACAAGAGGATCGAATACAAGTATCATTATCAGCAGAGAAAGTAAAGTTTATTCGCTTACCAGGACATGAATTCTATTATGCTTTGCGCACTAGGCTGCAGGATAGCTGTTTTAAGCTTCCGGAAGAACAAAAAAACAGTGAGGATTAAAGGGGGGGCATCCACAGTGAAGGTGCGACGACAAATGAAGATTATGGAGCTGATCAATTCTCGTCCCATCGAGACCCAGGAGGAGCTAGCAGCGCTACTTTGCCAGAGCGGTTTTGAAGTGACCCAAGCTACAGTGTCACGAGATATTAAAGAATTAAGATTGGTTAAGGTACCTTTAGGTGATAACAAATATTGTTATGCTTTACCACCAGACATGCCCAAGGGTAGTATGGATCCTCGCCTAAAACGGATCTTTCGCGAATCGGTTATAAGTATGGACTATAGTGAAAATATGATTGTTATTAAAACTCTACCGGGCTCTGCCCAGGGAGTAGCATTTGCTGTAGACAGTATTGACTGGGAAGAAATCCTAGGTACCTTGGCTGGAGATGATACTATTTTAATTATTGTAAAACATAAAGACAAGGTTCCGGAACTCATCACGCGCTTTGAGGAATTTCTGGGCTAGAAGGTGGTTCGTTTTGCTAGAAGCTATTAATATATGTAATTTTGCTTTGATTGACGAACTGTCTTTAGAATTTGAACCCGGTTTGAATATACTAACAGGCGAGACCGGTGCTGGCAAATCGATTATTATTGACGCTTTGGGTATAGCTTTAGGAGAGAGGGCATCAGCCGATTTTTTGCGCACCGGAGCATCATCAGCTCGTGTCGAAGCTATGTTTACAGTTCCTGTAGATTCACCCCTATCCTTATTACTAGATGCAGCTGGGATCATCCATGATGGGCACGTAGTGCTGGTAAGAGAGCTAAAGGATTCTGGACGTAATTTGTGCCGAGTTAATGGTCACTTGGTGACTACTACTCAGCTCAAAGAAATAGCTCAGCACCTGGTGGATATTCATGGGCAACATCAACATCAGTCTTTGCTTAATCCCCGTACGCACCTGTCGTTTTTAGATGCATTTGGCGGTCAAGAACAGTTGGCACTAGCTCAAAAAGTGAGCGAACTTTATATGAAATACCATCGGCTGCTAACTGCCTTGGAAAACATGGAACAAACTGAACGTGCACGTGTCCAACGAATAGATATGCTCCAGTATCAGATAGAAGAAATTCAAACTGCTAACTTAGTATCAGGAGAATGGGAAGACTTACTTCTAGAAAAAGAGCGTTTACAGCAACGAGAAAATTTACTTATGGCAGTGGGTGGTGCATACCAGCTGCTATACGGTAGTGATCGCCAAAAAGGGGCTATTGACCTGGTAGGGCAAGCTCAAAGGTTTTTAGAGCAGGTAGCAACTATTGATCATGAACTAGCAGCTGCCTTAGAACAGCTGACCACAGCCTTTTGCCAATTGGAAGATTTGGTACCTAAGTTACGCCGCTATCAAGAAAATTTTCCGTCTGATTCGTCTCGATTAAACGAGATTGAAGAACGGTTAGAGTTAATTCGTTTGCTAAGTCGTAAGTATGGGGCGACCATTGATGATATTTTGGCTTATGCTGCTCAAAGCACAGCAGAGCTTCAGAAATTACAATTAGAGTGCATGGACCAATCTAAGTACAAAAAAGAGTTAGCGCAAGCTAAGGATCAGTTAACAGAAGCAGCTAGTGAATTGGCAGACAGGCGTCGCCAGTTAGCTGCTGCTTTTGAGAAGCGTATCACAACAGAACTGGCCGATTTGGCCATGGAAAAAGTATTGTTTCAAGTATCATTTTCGTCAGAAAAGAATGAGCATGGTCTCAATTATCATAATGAGAAGCTCAAAGTCTTTGCTACTGGCTTTGATCAGGTGGAATTTTTGCTTACCACTAATCCGGGGGAAACGCCGCGACCTTTAGCTAAAATTGCTTCAGGCGGAGAAATTGCCCGTATAATGCTGGCTATAAAGACTGTATTAGCTGGCGCTGATGCTGTCCCTACCTTAATTTTCGATGAGGTTGATGCTGGGATCGGTGGACAAGCAGCACAAAAAGTAGCAGATAAGTTAGCTGAAGTTAGTCGTTATCATCAGGTAATTTGTATTACTCACTTACCTCAGATTGCCTCTGTTGGCAATGCTCATTTTTACATTCATAAAAAAACTGAGGCTGGAAAAACTTATACACAAATTGAACGGTTATCGAACACAGCCCGTATAAAAGAGCTGGCCCGCATGCTGGCAGGAAACAACGTTACAGCTGTAGTGTTACAACATGCTAAACAGTTGTTAAATCAAGGAAAAAACAAAAATCTTCCTTAGCCGCCAATTTATCACAGCATAGATAAGCCTGAGACAGGGAAACCTGTGCTCAGGTTTATTTATTTTTGCTAAGAAAGGAGGAGTAGTGTTTTTAAAGATGGGGCAAGGAGTGACCGCGCGTGGACAAATTAAATAATAAAAGAATTGTCATGGTGTTAGTTGTCCTAGCTGCAGTTTTATTGGCCTATCTGTTTCCATACTACTGCCGTGTGCTTTCTTTTCCTCATACCATTGGCCTACCGGTGGGACAAAGTCAGGCTGTTCATTTTAAGCTTCCGTTATTAGCACAGGTGCGACTTCTCAAAGGTAGTGGACTTAAGCTCAATCAAATACGGTTAACCAACAAACCAATAGCAATAAATTTGGCTCGACCGCTAATGCTAGAAACAGCGGATATTGGTCAGTCAGAAATGGAGTTCTCGTTATTTGGTATTCCTTGGCGACGTGTATTGGTACAAGGTAAAATACCAGATAAAGTTGTGCCCGGCGGGCATGCTGTTGGAGTACTTTTGACTAGTGAGGGTATTATTGTAGTAGGATATGATAATGTTTCTGGGCCCAATACTAATTACCTTTCTCCAGCTCGAGAAGCTGGAATCCAGCCTGGAGATCTAATTTTACAAGCAGATGGAATTACTCTTTTAACGGTAGCTGATTTGGTGCGAGCAGTGGATCAAGCTGGCCACGAAGGGCGATCATTAGCAGTACAAATTAGACGGGGAACAGAAACCAGAGAAATTAGTCTTATGCCAGTTCAAACAGCTAAAGGAAATTTTCGTATTGGCTTATATGTACGCGATGGAACCAATGGTGTAGGTACCATGTCTTTTTACGATCCCAGTACGGGTTTTTTTGGTGCTTTAGGCCATGTGGTTACCGATGTGGATACAGGTACTACACTAATGATAAGGCATGGATCTATTGTGAAGGCCTTAATATCTAGTATAAACGTCGGTATCCGTGGGCAACCAGGTGAAAAAATTGGGGTATTTCAACCAGGTGATGGTAATTGGGGTACGATTATCGCTAATACGGACTTTGGTATTTTTGGCCGTCTTGAAAAGCCATTAGAGAATCCCTATTTTATGGAAGCTATTCCAGTAGCTCTAGCAGGTGAAGTCTATCCTGGTCCGGCAGAGATGTATACTGTTCTTGAACGTGACCGAATTGAAAAATTCCAAGTGGAAATTGAACGGGTTATTAATCAATATAGCCCGAGCGATAAAGGAATGGTACTTCGGATAACCGATCCACGGTTGCTGGAAAAAGCGGGTGGTATAGTACAAGGAATGAGCGGCAGCCCTATTATCCAAAATGGTAAGCTGGCTGGTATTGTTACTCATGTATTTGTTAATGATCCTAGTCGAGGTTTTGGTATCTTAGCCGAATGGATGGTAGAAAAAGGAAAAACAATTTGGGAAGGAGCCGAAAAGGCTCCTTTAAGTTTCCGGATGTTTCTACCATCTAAGGAGGATTATGGTAAACAGTTGTCGAATACAAGTTGTTAGAAAAAAGAAAATAAAAAGGAGGAAGATGTGTGGCATTAGAAAGTATAAGAGTAATGCTTGCTGATGATAATAAGGAATTTTGTGAGTTGGTACAAGAATACATTGAAGAACAAGATGATATGCAACTGGTAGGTGTTGCCTATAATGGAATGGAAGTTTTAGAAAAGATAGATACCATTATGCCAGATGTACTTGTCCTAGATATTATTATGCCTCATTTAGATGGGTTAGGAGTATTAGAAAAACTGGTGGAAAGACCTGTGGATAAACGACCCAAAGTTATTATGTTAACAGCCTTTGGGCAGGAAAGCATTACTCAACGCGTTGTAGACCTTGGTGCCGACTACTATATTCTTAAACCCTTTAACCTGGATGTATTAATTAGTCGTATCCGGCAATTAGCAACGAATGGTTATGTGCCTAAGAGAACAACACAAATAAAAGCCAAGAACTTGGACATGGAAGTCACTAATATTATTCATCAGATCGGTGTACCAGCACACATCAAAGGATATCTTTATTTGCGCGAAGCCATTCTTATGGTAATCCATAATGTAGATTTATTAGGAGCAGTAACAAAGGAGTTGTACCCGCTTATTGCTGAAAAATACAGCACTACCCCTAGTAGAGTAGAACGAGCCATTCGTCATGCTATTGAGGTAGCTTGGAGTCGCGGTAATGTGGAAGTAGTAAATAGCTTGTTTGGATATACAATAGATGTGAATCGAGGGAAACCTACTAATTCCGAGTTTATTGCCATGATTGCTGACAAACTACGAGTAGAAAATAAAGCTAGCTAAAAAGTTTTACTGCGGACAGCATCTCGCTGTCCTCATGTTTTTTAATGCTATTACGGCTCTTTCAATGCAAAAAATAAAGAGGATGACGTTGCTGATAAGATAAAGGAATTTTGTCTATTAATGCCGAAGTAAAAGTAAAGAAGAAGCAATGAGTGTCGATGGGCGATGGGCTTGGAGGGGGGAGCGAATTGATCGGTGTGGCAGTGAGTGATCTTGGGCCTTACGCGGTTCAAATAGCAGATTGCTTTGATGAAACTGCTTTTTTACAGCCGCTAGCTTATGTTTGCCAAAAAGACGAATTTTCTGACAATATACCACCATCCTTGCGTACTTTGCCGCCAGTGGCGGTCGAAGAACTAGCGCTTTTGGAAGGATTAGATATTATTCTCTGTGGTAGTATGCAGGCTCAGTCGGCAGTGGAAGCTATGAAGCTTCAAGGCACTTTAGTGGTGGGTCCAGAAGCTCTACCAGTGTTTCTTTTTTTGGCAGCACGGCTACGTCACGAAATTAACGAACTTTTCCAAGCCAAACTTATGCTTGGAGCTATTATTAATGCTACTCAAGATGCTATTTCTGTGGTAGATGAACATGGCCGCGGACTTTTGGTTAATCCAGCCTATACTCGACTTACTGGATTGACTCAAAAAGATATACTGGGAAAACCAGCGACAGTAGATATTGCCGAAGGAGACAGTACACATCTTAAAGTATTGGAAACTAGGGAACCAGTGCGGGGAGCCAGGCTTAAAGTAGGTCCCCAGAAAAAAGATGTTATTGTGGATGTAGCTCCTATATTAGTACATGGCCGTTTACGTGGGAGCGTAGGTGTTATCCATGATGTGTCACAAATAAAGAGGCTTACCGAAGAACTAGCTCAAGCCAAACAGAGAATAAGACATTTAGAGGCTAAGTATACGTTTGAAGACATTATTGGCGATAGTCCTGAATTAAAAGCAGCTATAGAGCAAGCTCGCCGAGCAGCAGATTTGCCAGCCACTGTTCTTTTAAGAGGTGAAAGTGGAACAGGAAAAGAACTATTTGCTCACGCTATTCACAATGCTAGCCGCTGGCGGAACGGCCAGTTTATCCGGGTTAATTGTACAGCCATAGCTGAATCCTTATTGGAAAGCGAGCTATTCGGTTACGAAGAAGGTGCTTTTACCGGTGCAAGACGACACGGTAAAAAGGGATACTTTGAAGAAGCTGATGGTGGCACAGTATTTCTCGATGAGATCGGAGAGATAAGTCCTGCCTTACAGGCTAAATTACTTAGAGTTTTACAAGAAAAAGAGATTGTCCGGGTAGGTGCAACTAAAGCCGTACCAGTTAATGTACGCATTATTGCTGCTACCAATGCTAATCTTGAACAGGCGGTACAAGAGGGGCGTTTTCGTGAAGACCTTTATTACCGGCTAAATGTTGTTCCTGTATTTATTCCGCCTTTGCGCTATCGCAAAGACGATGTACCACCACTTGTGAGCTTTTTGCTACGCAAGTTTAACCAACAATTTGGTCGCGCGGTGGAAAACGTGACACCACAAGTCTTGTCTGCTTTGGTGGCTTATGATTGGCCTGGCAATGTTCGTGAGTTGGAAAATATCATCGGACGCGCTATGATAAATATGAAATATAATGAAACAGTTATGCAACTTCATCATCTCCCCCCCTTAGGGAACTTCGGTATGGGAACTAATGGAGCTCATAGTATACCAGCAGCACAGTGGGCTCCAGGTAAAACACTGGCTCAACTAACAGCAATAGTCGAGCAAAGAGCTCTGGAACAAGCATTGATTCATGCCAAAGGCAACAAAACCGTCGCTGCTAAATTACTTGGGGTGTCACCACGTACCCTTTACTATAAAATTGAGAAATATGGGGTATCCCCCAATTAGTTTCTGCAGTATACTGCAAGCAGAAGCTTGCAGAGTTGCAACCTTCTGCGCCTGTAAAATTTTTTTATGTTATTTACCTGATTATACCGGAGATTTTTAAGTACCGTATCGGTTATTCTCGAGCGAGCAAACATACTGAAAAATTGCCGCTGTTCGGTAAATGATTTCTTTTATGATTCACTTAGTGTCTAAAGTTATATGTTGGCATAATATTTGCATGTTAAATAGTGACGTATAGGGATAGTGACCGCAGGAAGGGGGGAGAAAAGCGCATATTCTAGTTTTAAACCCCGGTTCCACATCTACCAAGTTAGCTTTATTTGATAATGATCAGGTGTTGCTAACTGAAAATCTGTCTCATCCGCCAGATGAATTAGAAGGCTGCGGATCAGTGGTTAACCAGTATAGTTTGCGTAAAAAAGCAGTCTTAGAATTTTTGGCCAAAAAGAATACTGCTCTTTCAGCACTGGCGGCGGTAGTCGCACGGGGAGGACTAACAAAACCATTAACTGGCGGTACGTACAAGATCAACGAACGCATGCTGGCTGATTTAAAATCGGCTAAGTGGGGTGACCATGCTTCTAACTTGGGTCCAATTTTAGCTTACGAATTAGCCCAAGAAGCAGGAGGAATTCCGGCTTTTACTGTTGATCCAGTGGTGGTGGATGAGCTCGATGATCTAGCCCGTATTTCCGGCTTGCCACAATTACCGCGACGCAGTAAGTTTCATGCACTTAATCAAAAGGCAGCTGCTCGTCGAGCTGCTAAGGCCCTAGCTTGTTCTTATCAAGAGCTGAATTTGATTGTGGCTCATATGGGTGGGGGAATTTCTATAGGTGCCCATAAACAAGGCCGAGTGGTAGATGTAAACAATGCCTTAGATGGGGATGGTCCTATGTCACCAGAAAGAAGTGGTACCTTACCAGCTGGTGATTTGATTCGGCTTTGTTATAGTGGTCGCTTTACTTTTCAAGAAATGATGCGAATGGTAAATGGCCGAGGCGGCCTGATGGCTCATTTAGGGACAACTAATACTAAAGAAATACAACAGCGAGTACAAGCCGGTGATAAAAAAGCCGAACTTGTTTTTAAGGCATTGGCATACCAGGTGGCTAAGAGCATCTGTGCTCTAGTTGCTATTTTGGGCAACAAGCCCGATGCTATAGTGCTGACCGGGGGCATGGCCCATTCTGAAATGCTCACTGGTTGGATCAAAGAACGAGTGGGCTTTTTGGCACCAGTATTGGTTTATCCTGGTGAAGGCGAAATGGAAGCCTTGGCTCAGGGCGCACTCAGGATATTAAACCAAAAAGAGACGCCACAAGTATATACTTAAAAGAGAAAACGTAAGGTGAGATGTCTAACTATGTATTTGGAAAAACGGATAATAATCTTTGTAGGGGCATTTGGCAGTGGCAAAACAGAAATAGCATTAAATTATGTACAAGTGTTGGCTGCCCAACAAGAAAAGGTAGCCATTGCTGATTTAGACATTGTTAGTCCTTATTTTCGCTCACGCGACGTTATCAAAAAACTTACGGCTCAAGGTATTGAAGTCATAGCACCGCCGGGAGAACTGGCCCAGGCGGATCTTCCTATTATTGTTCCACGTATCCAAGGAGCTTTTGACGACCATGAGCTAAAGGTAGTGGTGGACGTTGGTGGAGACGATATTGGCGCTACAGCCTTAGGCCGCTTTAGCGAACAACTAAGTTTGTTACCCCATGAACTGCTGCTGGTAGTAAACACATATCGCCCCTTTACCAAAGATGTACACGGTATTAAGAAAATGTTGGCTACAATCGAAAAGGCTACTCACCTTAATGTAACCGGCTTAGTGGCCAATTCCAACCTTGGTTCGGAAACCACACCAGAAGTAGTGAAGAATGGGCTAGATATTATTAGGACAGCAGCAGAAGAATTATCTGTTCCAGTTGTGGGAGTAGGAGTTCGTAAAGATCTAGTATCAGCTGTTGGAGACTTAAAGGTACCATTGTTTCCAATTACCATAACCTTATTGCCCCCATGGTACACAAATCCTATTATTACAAGAGATCGAAGAGCAGTAATGGCTGCTCAAGCAACACTGGCTGATCATGCTGATCATCTTGAGAAACAGTAAAGGAGGGGAAAGAAATGGCTCGAGGAAAAGTAGTGTTCAATGAAGATCGGTGTAAGGGTTGTGGACTTTGCACCACCGTATGTCCTAGCAAGATCCTAGTTATGAGTGACAAGATCAATAAACTAGGTTATCATCCGGCTACGGTATCAGATCCAGACAAATGTACCGGTTGCGCTACTTGTGCCCGGATGTGTCCAGATTGCGTTATTCAAGTATACCGAGAATAAAAAACGAATGGAGGGGAGAAGCATGAGCGAAAAGCTCTTAATGAAAGGCAACGAAGCTTTAGGGGAAGCAGCACTAAAGGCTGGTTGTAGCCTATATTTCGCATATCCGATCACACCTCAAAGCGAGCTGCCAGAGTATCTATCCCGTCGCATGCCCGAGCTTGGTCGAGTATTCTTACAGGCCGAATCAGAAATTGCTGCCATCAACATGGTGTATGGTGCCGCTGGTGCCGGAGCCAGAGTAATGACATCCTCGTCAAGTCCTGGTATTAGCTTAAAGCAAGAAGGGATAAGCTATATTGCCGCTGCCGAGTTGCCATGTGTAATAGTTAACATGTCTCGAGGCGGACCGGGATTAGGCAGTATTCAACCAGCCCAATCAGATTACTTTCAGGCCACCAAAGGAGGCGGCCACGGAGATTATCATCTCATAGTCCTAGCTCCCGCCTCGGCCCAAGAAATCGTAGACCTGACCACATTAGCCTTTGATCTAGCTGACCAGTATCGTATTCCTGTAATGATCATGGGTGATGGACTTTTAGGCCAGATGATGGAACCAGTTTCTTTTCCGGACCGGACCAACGAAAAATTGCCAGAAAAACCTTGGGCCACCACCGGATACAAAGGTGACCGTCCACGCAACGTTATTAACTCCTTAGAACTACAACCAGAACGTCTCGAAGCTCACAACCACAAATTACAAGAAAAATATGCTGATATAATAGCTACCCAAAAACGTTCAGAAGAGTACCTAACCGACGATGCAGACATTGTAGTAGTGGCTTTTGGTACAGTAGCTCGCATTTGCCGTAGCGCTATTGACATGGCACGGGAAAAAGGTATCAAAGCCGGTCTCTTCCGTCCCATCACCTTATGGCCATTTCCTGACGAAGCCTTAGCACGTTTAGCCGAGAAAGAACGCATATTCATGTCAGTAGAAATGAGCTGTGGCCAAATGGTAGAAGACATAAAACTAGCTGTCCAGTGCCGTCGGCCAGTTCATTTCTTCGGCCGCGTAGGCGGTATTGTACCAGCACCAGAAGAAATACTAGCCGAAATTGAAAAACAAGTGGCTGGGAGGTGTGAGGCATGAAATTAGTATTCGATCGTCCTCGTGCGTTAGCCGATGTAAATACCCACTATTGTCCTGGGTGCACCCATGGAATAATCCACCGCCTCGTAGCCGAAGCCATTGACGAACTAAACGTTGCCGAGCGCACCATAGGTGTAGCACCGGTAGGTTGTTCAGTACTAGCATATAACTACTTTAACCTTGACTTTCAAGAAGCAGCTCATGGTCGAGCTCCAGCTGTAGCTACCGGAATTAAACGGGCGTTACCGGATCGGGTAGTTTTTACCTACCAAGGTGATGGCGACTTAGCCTCCATTGGTACCGCTGAGATAGTTCATGCCGCCAACCGAGGCGAAGCCATTACCGTTGTTTACGTTAACAATGCTGTCTATGGCATGACCGGT
>JAAYWY010000144.1 GCA_012516165.1 Bacillota bacterium | reverse complement strand
CTATTGGTAAAACTGCTACAAAGTACCGGAATAAACGTAGTTTCTAATCCGGAAGGGGCCAACATGGTTCCCGGCTTGCTTACAGCTTTACTTAAAGCTGAGTCCCTAAGACCGGCAGTAGCTAGCAACCGGTCCCGCTTAGCCGTGCTGGAAGTGGATGAAGGTAGCCTGCTACCTCTATCCCGGCTCCTTACTGAGGTGGACATGGTAATGGTAACAAATCTTTTTGCCGACCAGTTAGATCGCTATGGTTCAGTTACTGCTTTGGCGGAGCGGATGAAGCAAGCACTTTTTAATTGGCCACATGCCACTTTAATTCTAAACGCCGATGATCCTCTGGTAGCTTCTTTTGGCCACAATCGCACTCCTACCTACTACTTTTCCATAGAAACTGCTAACAACGACTCTGTAGCCCCGGAATGTAAATCAGGCGAAATCTACCTCTGCCCGCTATGCAAACAGGCACTGCAATTTAGCAGCCGCCGCTACGCGCACTTAGGTGATTTTGCTTGTCCTGCTTGTAACTTTAAGCGACCTGAGAGTTTGTGCTCCAGTTATCTGCTGCCGAACAAAGACCGATCCGGTACCAGGTTTCTCGTTTGCACTCCAGCCGAAGAGGTTGAATTTAATAGTACCTTAACCGGTCTCTACAACGTCTATAACATTACCGCTGCCCTGGCGGCGGCCCTGGTGCTCAAACCAAAAACAAAGCTTTCCTCCCTAACACCAGTGGTAGCTGCTTTTCGGGCCCCAGCCGGGCGCACAGAACATTTCATCTGGCCCGATCGCCAAAAGCAGGGGACTCTGGTGCTAGTAAAAAATCCAGCAGGATTTAATCAAGCACTAACTGCCTTAGCTGATTCTAAGGTAGCCACCCTGGTGGTAGCTATCAACGATCTACCCGCCGATGGACGGGACGTATCCTGGCTGTGGGATACATATATTGACACTATTGTGGCGAGTGATGTATTCGTTATTTGTAGCGGACGCCGAGCTAACGATGTCGCCTTATGTTTTAAGTATCATGGTTTGCCACTGGATAAAATGGCTATCGTGCCTGCAGCCGATAAGGCTGTCCAAGCAGCTTTGACAAGCCCTGGGCAAAACTTTGTTATTCTCTGTAATTATACAATTTTAATGCCGCTAAGAAATGCTGTAATAAAACTGGGAGGCCAAGTTTATGCTGCTTAAAATCTTGCACCTATACCCCGATCTTTTAACCCTGGAAACGGGCAATATTATCGTTTTGGCCCAGCGGGCCAAATGGCGGGGTATTGAGGTACAAGTCAACGAAGCTCGGCAGTCTGAAGCCTGGCAGTTAGAAAACAGCGATCTGGTCTTTATGGGCAGCGGTACAGCTGAAGCACAGACGGCTGTAGCCCAAGACTGGACGGATAAAATAGCAGCCCTGCACGAAGCTGTCGAGCACAGCCTGACCGTACTGGCCATCGCCGCCGGTTATGAGCTTTTAGGTACCACTATACAAACAGCCGGCGGGAATATAATCTCTGGGGCCGGTATATTCCCTATGATAACCAAGATCAAACCACACCGGTTAGAAGGCCCTATCGCCATTCAAATATCCTTCCTGCGGTCCCAGCAGCCGGTGGTGGGATATGAGAACCACCGGGGCCATACTCAGCTAGCAGCGTTACCTTCTGCTATTTCTCAAGAAAATACTTTTGCCCCCCTCGGGCGGGTAATATATGGGCAAGGAAACAATGGCCAAGATCAAACTGAAGGTGCTCGCTATAAAAACGCGCTGGGCACCTATATACAAGGACCCGTTTTAGCCCAAAACCCTCATCTAGCCGATTTTCTGTTGGAGCAAGCCCTTAGCCGCCGCTACGGCCAAGTGCGTTTATCGCCCTTAGACGACCGCTTAGAAAACCGGGCCAATCAAGAATTCTTTAACCAACAGCGTCCTCATCCACTAACACGATTACTGTTCTCTCGCCGCCGTTAAAGGTTCCATACTAGCTACCCGGCGGTACAAAGACTGGCCGCCTAAAGTACACGAGTGCATCCGGCTCCGCTCAAGCTGCTTCCAAATCGCCAGCTCAGGCATGCGGCGTTGACATCTTGCCTGAAGAAGAATAAACTAAAAGTGGTAAATTAATTATCCAGGATTCAGAACCCTGTTAGGTGAGGCTCCTGTACGAATATAGGCCACTGCCCGGACATGTCGAAAGACACTAATGGGTAAAACAGGTATTACCGGCTTAAGGTTTTACCTAACGTGG
>JAAYWY010000143.1 GCA_012516165.1 Bacillota bacterium | reverse complement strand
ACCTTTGGCTGCACTGTCGAAAGCTTCTTTTGCCTTTTCCGGCGTACCAAAAGGATTAGTGCCTAAGGCACAGTCAATGGTATTATCAGCGGTCCACCCATGAGCAATAAGCTCAAAGTTGTCTTCGTTCACATAGCAGTTGGCTGGAACACCCAATAGATGGGTATTGCGGCTAAACATATTGCTTTCCTCCTTTGTTGACCGCACTGATTCATGGCAGCTGGCCTAGGTCACTTAAAGAGTTCTTTCCCCGCCGACAAAATCCTTTTCCTTAGTATGCCTCTTGGTATATTTATCTAGCAATCTTTGGTTTCGAGTGCTATTATATGGTATTGTAAACGGGGGCTGGTAGTTTTTTAGCCTTTGAACATGCCCAGGAGGTGCGAATAATGCAAAAGAAATGGCTAATAGTGCTGGTAGCCGTACTTGTTTTATGTGTGGTGGCCGGATGTGTCTTAGAACCGATCGAGACTGGAGCAGGGTTAGAGCCACCTGCGGCGCCGCTTAGTGTTCATGTTATTGATGTGGGCCAGGCCGACTCCATCTTGGTGCTATCTGGGGGCAAGAGCATGCTGATAGACGGAGGCAATCGCGACGATGCCGACCTGGTGGCAGCATATCTTCGCTCCCAAGGTGTGAAGCAGTTAGATATTGTTGTCGGTACTCATCCCCACGAAGATCATATTGGAGGGTTGGTACAAATAATAAAAGATTTTCCTGTGGGCAAAATATACATGCCCAGGGTAACACACACTTCCAAAACCTATGAAGATTTGCTTACCAATATAAAAAACGCCGGACTTAAAGTGACACCGGTCAAACCAGGCCTTAAAGTTGACTTGGCCGAGGAAGTAACGGGCGTATTTTTATCCCCGGCTGCATCGTCCTACGAGGGGTTAAATAACTACAGTGCTGTGCTTAAGCTCACTTATCAAGATACCAGTTTTCTTTTTACTGGCGATGCTGAAGCCGAAGTAGAAAAGGAACTATTAGCCTCTGGAACCGACCTATCCAGTACAGTCCTTAAAGTGGCCCATCATGGCAGCAACAGTTCCACCACCACTGATTTTCTGCAAGCAGTAAGGCCCAAGATCGCTGTAATATCGGTGGGGAAGGACAATAGTTACGGACATCCTAGTCCCAAAGTACTTAACCGCTTGGAAAAAGCGAACGTGCAAGTTTTTCGGACAGATGTTCATGGCACGGTAGTGCTAGCGAGCGATGGTCAGGATGTAACCGTTACCACGGACAAAGATTAACATGCAAAGCAACTAAAAACAGCTGCTAAGTTAGGATTGTTGGAAGGGGAGATGCTTGGTGTTCATTATCGACCGCTTTGAAGGCGACATGGCCATAATTGAGTATCAGGATGGCACTTTTGATTTACCGCGTAGTTTGCTACCGCCTGAGGCCCAAGAAGGCGATGTGCTCCAATTTATAATCAGCATAGACGAAGAAGAAACAGCCGAGCAAGAAACAAAAATAGAGCACCTCATGGACGATGTTTTTGAAAATTAGCCAGCTGGAGTAAAAAGCTCTCCCTTTCAAAGGGAGAGCTTTTTTAACTCCAGAGATAGTACAGTAATTAGTTCTAGCTTAATCCTGAGCCTATAGTCCCCCGGGTTCTTTGGCGGGAACAGAAGCTTCAGCAGTAGCTTCATTGCTCTTTGCTACTGGCATCGGAACCATAAGGTACTTGCGAATAGCAAACAGCCCAGCTAGGGCGGCTACTCCTACTGCTAATTCATAAGCATTAGTAGCGTGAATAAGCAGTTTTCTGGCTAAGGCGTAAATTAGCACTTCGATAATACTAGAAGGGGTGTGTTTAAGCAGCATAAGGGCCAGCTCCAGACCAATCACAAGCAACAAGGCATGGGCCATGAAGCCTTGAAATAGATCATACGTCTGCATGAAATCATGAGTGGTGATGACATAGTATAGCCGCCGGACCAAAGTAATGCTGCTGGAGGCCACGGCAAAAATAAGAAAAGCCGCCAGAAAGGTTTCAATAATAGCAACACTCTTTAAGATATAATCAGTATAACGTTTCATCAAACAGCCTCCTTGGACTCAGGAAGTTGCCGGGCATGTCCTATAAGAAGAATTCGAGCTAGAATTTGTTTTTCCTGCTGATATTTCCTTACGGTGCGAATATACCCGGAAATTAAGGCTACAGCAAGCCCCTGTCCAATATTAGTTGCTGCTAGTGTAAAAAGATGTAAAAACCAAAGCTAACTTACAAACAAGTCTAGGGTCAAACCGTAAGGGCCACATAAAATCAAATAAGTTGTAGGTGACAAGAAAATCCGACTTATAAAATGACTAGTAGCAGACCTAACCGCCTACAACTGAAGTCCTATCAATGATATATCAATAGTAGATCAATTTGATCAACTGGGCAGGATTTAGGACTAAAATAGCGAATAAAATAATAAGATTGGTACATTTATATGGGGCCTGCTGCAAAAATTTAATTGGTCCGACAGATCCTGACGGGGTAGGTGTTGTACAATCAATTATAGGAAGGTCATAGGACCAAGTAGGAAACCGGAGGGACAGCACAGTGGACGATAACTTGGAGCAACAGAGTCTCTCAATTTACTGCTTGGATGGCTTTAAAGTATACCGAGGCCAAGATCTTATTCCGCCCCAAAAGTGGCGGCGGCAAAAAGTAACCTTGTTGTTTCAGTATTTACTTGTGGCCGACAAACCGGTGCCCCGTCATATTTTGCTTTCTCTGTTCTGGCCTCATCTGGAAGAAGCAGCTGCTCGTCATAACTTAGCTGTCACCCTCTATGACCTACGTCGGACTTTACAGCCAAAGCATCCTACTAACCAAGCCCCGCTTTATATAAAGAGCGTTGGTAGTTATATCGAACTAGATTGGAATAGTGTAGCGTTTTACGATGTACAAGCATTCAAAAGTTTCTACCGCGAAGGAGTGGATGCCTTTAGCAAAGAACAATGGGATCAGGCTGTAGCGGCCTTAATTGCCGCCAATAAGCTGTATCAAACTGATTTTATACCTGATGCCCAGGAGGATTGGATTATAGAAGAAAGAGCCTGGCTCAAGAATGTCCGGCTAGATGTGTTGGAGCACTT
>JAAYWY010000019.1 GCA_012516165.1 Bacillota bacterium | reverse complement strand
GGGGCAAAGTGCTTACCTATGATGGTGAGCTTATTAAGGCCTGGTTTTCGGCTTATGCTGGTCCGCGGACGGCTACGGCTAAAGAAGGGCTCAATTTCAAAGAACCTGAACCACCATATATCAAGAGTGTAAGTAACCCAGGGATTAAAAACGTCCCTTCTAAGGACAAGGTATGGACAGTCACTTTTTCTCGCAGCGAATTGGAAGCGGCTATAAGTAAAATGGGATTTCCCCCTGGAAACGGCAGCACGGTGGTAGTAACCAAGCGTGGACCTAGTGGCCGTGCTATGAAAATAAATGTTTTTGGTACCGAGGTTCCTGGTGCCGACTTTAGGGTAGCTTTAGGCAGTACCCGCCTTAAGTCCATCCTTATTGATGATATCCAGGTTCAAGGCGATCAGGCTACCTTCCAAGGCCGCGGCTTTGGTCACGGTGTAGGTATGTGCCAATGGGGAGCCTATACTATGGCTAAAGAGGGGAAAAAGGCAGATGATATCGTGCACTATTTCTTTAAGGGTGTGAAGGTGGATAGATTGTACAGCTGAACAGCTCTGGCTTATTGACACTTCGGTTATAGAGTTTCTCGCTTACTCTCTAAAAGATCGGCGAGCAGTCTAGAGCTCAGCTCAGCAGCTTCGGCGGGGTTCCGATTCAATTCGGTATCCATTGCCACCTTGCATGTCTGTGCTCAGCCCTGTTTGTATGCTGTGCCCTGCTCTAGACTGCTTAACGTATCGCTTTAATATCGCTGGTCGGAAACAGCTGCACCCGGAGAGGGCAGTCTGTGTGCCAATAATCCCCTCTTTTTGATATTTTGGGGTAATAGATGGCGGGCGTTTTCTGGCAGCGCGATTGCCCCTAGCTTCAGGCGTTAGTCAGGCTTGTGCCTGGCTTTTTATTTTGTCATGGCAGGTTGTGGTGCGGAATAGGATAAAAGAGGACATTATGGATAAGAGAGAGCCGAGGGAGGGGAGACCAATGACGACGCCGGGGCCAACTGACCACCGGGTAGTACTTAGAAACAGGGAGTTTTTGGAAGTAAGCGGTGTCCGGCATGTGGAAAGTTTTGATGAAACAAGTGTAGTGTTAGAAACTACCCTCGGCCTTTTGCAGGTGCGGGGCAATGAACTGCATATCAACCAACTTAATTTGGAGCAAGAGAAACTGGAAGTGGAGGGGGAAATCACAGCTCTTTTATATACGGAGAACCAGGAGCAACTACGGGGCAAAGGGTTCTTAGCCCGCCTTTTAAAGTAAAGGAGAGGGGGCTACTGTGCTAGAGCTGCAGCTTACAGTAATAGGTCTAACTTTTTTATGTGGAGTCGCCTTAGGTCTGGTGTTTGATATTTGGCGAGCGTGCCGCACTCTAGGGCATTTCCAGTGCCTGGTAACGTCTTTGGGGGATCTTTTGTTTTGGTTTATAGCTGCAGTTATAGTGGCGACGGTGCTGCTGTCTATTAACTATGGCGAAGTGCGTGGCTGGTTCTTGCTTAGCGCGGCTTTGGGATTTGCACTGTACCAGGAATTTGTCAGTCCCCATGTCCAGCAGCCCATGCGGCGCTTTTTACGGTTTATACTCGCTGGTTTTCGGCATGTAGCTATATGGCTTGGGCTTCCAGTTTGGTTGCCAGTAAGATTTGTTATTCGACAGGGAGCAGCTGGCAGCAAGAAAGGAAAGAAGATTGGGCGGGCCCTAAAGCGATTAATAAAGCGCAAGCTAGAATTTTGGCACAAGAAGAACAGACCGTAAAGGAGGAAAAAAACATTTGCTGCCGAATTACCTGTTAAGGGCATAAGCATGGGCTCTTTTATGGGAGTCGGTGATAGGTAGGTGAAAGCGGTGGCTATTGCTTTAGGAAATAGTCCGAAGCCTAAATCGGGCAAGCGAACTGTTCGGCGGCAACATAGAGGGGGGACAAGGTGGGGTAAGATTCTATTTTTAGTGGTGCTTTTGTATTTTGGTTATTCGTCGCTTGGACAAGTGAAGTTAATGATAGCGCTAAGGCAGGAGCTGGCCCAGGTAGAGCAAGCCATAGCTTCGGCAGAACAGCGGACTGATGAGATTAAGGCCGAGATTACCTATCTAAAGAGCGATTCTTATGTCGAAAAGGTGGCCCGACAAGAATTGGGCCTAGTTAAACCCGGCGAAATTATATTTATGCCGGAGAGTTCACCGGAAGCGCATTAAATTTATTGACAGGTGACATTGGCTTTCGGTATAATTGATGTATTAGAGGACAATATTAAGGAGGAACTAGCTGCGCATGGCTTTGGAAGTAGGCAACATTGTCGAAGGCGTTGTAACGGGGATAACTAATTTTGGGGCCTTCGTTACGTTGCCAGGAGGACAGACTGGGCTAGTGCATATATCAGAAGTTGCTGATGCGTACGTCAAAGATATTAAAGACTATCTTAAGGAAAACGACAACATAAAAGTCAAAGTAATTAGCCTGGATAAGAACGGCAAAATTGGTCTTTCTATCCGTCAAGTGACTAGTAATGGTCCCAGGCGCCGCGGCGGACGCGATACGCGCCAGCCAAATATGAGCTTTGAAGATAGGCTGGCTAAGTTTTTGAAGGAGAGCGACGAACGCCAGTCCGATCTAAAACGGAGTACGGATGAAAAGCGCGGAGGTCGGGGAAGTTCTCGGCGAAGTGTAGACAGCGTAAAAACGAGGTAAGCAAAACAGGGCACCCGTGAGGGTGCCTTCTGTTTATAAGGGGTGAGTACATGCAGCAGCGGTTAGCAGCTATTGATATTGGTAGTAATTCTACCCGACTATTGGTAGCTGAGGCAAAGGGATCAGTATTAGTGCCGATTTATCAGGATCAAATAACCACTCGCTTGGGCCAGGGGAGCGGAGGAGACAGCAGGAGGCTGCTGGCTTCAGCCATGGAACGTACAGCAGCAGCCGTGGCCAAGTTCTACCGGCAGGCACAGGATTTAGGGGCACAGGTGGTTCGCTTATTTGGCACCAGTGCCCTGCGCGAAGCCGACAATCAGGAAGAGTTTCGGCTGTTGGTGGAAAGTAAAGTAGGGTTAAAACCGGAGGTCCTAAGCGGTACTAAGGAAGCGTATCTTACTTACATAGGTGCTGTCCGTGCTTTGAGCCTTACTCAGCCAGCAGTAATTATCGATGTTGGTGGGGGTAGCACGGAAATTATTTGGGGCAGACAGTACCAGGTACTGTCTGCAGTTAGTCTTAAGCTGGGGGCGGTGCGTCTTGCGGAGAAATATCTGCTATCAGATCCGCCAACGGCGGCAGAGTGGGACGAGATGACAGAATTTATTTGGACTCAGCTTAAAGAAAAATTGGAGCTGTTAAAAGGTAAGGTAAGTCAAGTGGTAGCTGTAGGTGGCACGGCTACTACCATAGCAGCCATGGAACAGGGACTAGCATGTTATGATCGGTCTAAGGTTCAAGGGTATGTTGTGCTACGCCAACGTTTGGCCAACCTAGTTCAGGCTGTTCGTTTGTTGCCTGTAGCCGAGCGTCGTAAATTGCCCGGGCTTCAGCCAGAACGAGCCGATATTATTCCTGCGGGGATGGCTATTTTAAATTTGGCATTAACTATCTTAGATTTGCCAGGCTTTACTGTCAGCGATGCCGATTTATTACTAGGTTCGTTATATGACTTTGGCTTTAATACTCCCGCCAAAAAGCTCCTATCCTGACCAGAACGAAGGGATGGGGAGTTCAGGTGGCGAGTATACCATTTTGGCGTAAGCGGCATAAAATAGGCTAGAACTGTATTTACTTATAGGGGGCAATTTTATGAAAAAAACTACAGCAGCAGGCGGCAAAGCGGCTGCTGTTCAGGAGGTATCACTAGAAACATCAGATTATAAGGAACTGCTCTGCTGGGTGCGGATCATTGTTCCTATTCGTCCAGGCAGCTCCAACCAAATTAAACCACAATCATCATCTTATTCGCTTAATAGTTGATCCATTATATGATGTATAGCGCGTCGCCAGACGCGTTTTTTTATTTCTTTTTGGTTTAAGTGATATCCTATGTTATAAACTCAGCGTTTTTGGTACAACCTAGCAGTGGAGGTGAGATAAATGCCAGACGACAGACCAACTGACGACGGTGGTACCAGGAACATGGTCCGCCACGACCAGGATATGGATGGTGCAGGATCTTGGGTTAGTCACGTTGTTCGCTTCGTTGTCTCTGCATTAGTGCTCATGGTGGTAGGTTATGTGGTTCCAGGATTTAGCCGCCTTACTTTTGGCACAGCTTTACTAGCGGCCATAGTTATAGCCTTGTTGGGCTATATTATCGAGGCTATTGGGGGGCGGCAAATTTCTCCCTACGGCCATGGACTAGTAGGATTTATTTCTTCAGCTGTTGTTATTTATGCTACCCAGTTTGTTGTGCCCGGACTTAGAGTGACTATTATTGGGGCACTGCTCGGAGCAGTGGTTATTGGTATTGTGGATATGTTTATTCCCACTAAAATTCGTTAGAGAACAGTTCTTACGCTGTTTTAGGTATCAATCTGGGCAATTTTGGTTGACGTTGGCAACTGAGAAGGTTATAATTACAGCAAAAGGGGAGCCAGGAAGCTGGCTGAGAGGGGACCTATGGTCCCGACCCTATGACCTGATCTGGGTAATGCCAGCGTAGGGACGATAGCTGACATGACAAGCACAAGGCTGCCTTATCCAGGAAGGGTTATAAGGCAGCCTTAAATTTATTAGTGGAGGCGAAGAATGTGCCAATAGTAAATGTAAGTTTGCAGGTGTTACCAGTAGTTCCTGAGGACCGTGTCTATCCGGTGGTGGATAAGGTGATTGAGCTTATTGCTTCTTCAGGGGTAAAGTACGAGGTTGGCCCCATGGAAACCACTATGGAGGGAGAATATGATCAGTTGATGGATTTGGTAAAAAGGGCTCAGGAGCTTTGTGTTCGGGAGGGGGCGGCACGGGTTGTTTCGGTGGTTAAGATCGACTATAAGCCAGGTGGGGTTACCATGGCTGAAAAGGTGGGGCGATATCGGTAAAGAAGCAGCACCACTTACTGTGCTAATGTTGGTGTTGCTATGGGAAGCATTGGTACGCTTGTTCGAGGTGGAATCATGGCTTTTACCAGCACCAACAGAGATAGCGGTGGCATTGGCTAAGGACTGGCCGATTCTTTTTTACCACATGAGGATCACAGTATACGAGGCCCTGATCGGATTTGTTTTTTCGGTGGTGTTAGCTTTTTTATTAGCCGGGCTTATGGATAGCTTACCGCTACTTCGGCAGGCGATCTATCCTTTGCTTGTGACTAGCCAGACAGTTCCTATTATTTCGGTGGCCCCGTTGTTTCTTATTTGGTTTGGCTACGGACTTTTGCCGAAGGTTTTAGTAGTAGTCTTAGTATGTTTTTTCCCAGTGGTGGTAAGCTTTTTACAGGGACTAGCAGTAGTGGATCCCGAGTTGATTGATCTCCTTCGCTCCATGGGGGCATCCCGGCTACTGATTTTTCGCCTGGCCAAATTACCAGCGGCACTACCGACGTTTTTCTCTGGTCTCAAGATTGCGGCTACTTACAGTATTATGGGGGCAGTGATCGGCGAGTGGCTGGGGGCTGAAGCAGGATTGGGCTATTTTATGACACTATCACAGCGCTCCTTTTTAACGGCCCGTCTGTTTGCTATCATTGTGGTGATAACTGTACTGAGCTTAGCCTTGTTTAAAGTGATCGAATTGTTAGAGCGGGCCTTAACACCCTGGACCCGATGGCAAGAAGAATCATAGATCATAGGAGGAAAAGAACGATGAAAAAAGTTATTTCCCTGATGTTAACACTGATAATGATCAGTGCAGTACTGGCTGGTTGCCGCCCGAAAGCAAAACCAGAGCCGCAGTCGGTCCAAGAGTTGGAAGAAGTTACAGTACTGTTGGATTGGACGCCAAACACTAATTATACTGGTATGTATGTGGCCGATGCCAAGGGATATTATCAAGAAGAAGGGCTTAAGGTCAAGTTCTTACCACCGGCCGAAGGATCGGTCAGCCAGCTTACAGCAGCTGGCAAGACAGACTTTGGTATCAGTTATCAAGAAGAAGTAACCTATGCCCGGGTAGCTGATATGCCTGTTAAGGCCGTGGCGGCTATCATCCAGCACAACACTTCGGGCTTGGCATCACCGGAGGAAAAAGGCATAACCACCCCGAAAGATTTTGAAGGTAAACGCTACGGCGGTTGGGGCTCGCCCATGGAAGAGGCGGTTATTAAGGCCATAATGGCCAAACATGATGCCGACTTTAGCAAAGTGCGGATAGTAAATATTGGTTCCACCGACTTTTTTGCTGCCGTGAAAAGAGATGTAGATTTTGCTTGGATTTTTTGGGGGTGGGCAGGTATTGAAGCAGAGCTTCGTGGTATGAAGCTAAACTTTATCAAGGTAGCAGACGAAGACCCTGCTTTTGATTACTATACACCGGTACTCATAACTAACGAAGATACTTTAAATCAGCGCCCAGAACTAGTGAAGAAGTTCCTTAAAGCGACCAGCCGTGGTTATGAGTTTGCCATTGCTGAGCCCCAACAAGCAGCAGAACTTTTCTTAAAAGCAGTGCCGGAGCTAAATCGTGATTTAGTATTGGCTAGCCAGGAATACCTAGCTAAAGAATACCAGGCGGATGCCCCGCGGTGGGGTGAGATGAAGGAAAGCGTGTGGAAAGATTATGCTGACTTTATGTTCGAAAACGGTTTAATCGAAAAGAACATCGATCCTAAAGCGGCTTTCACCAACGAATTTTTGCCCGAGAAATAATAAAGAAAAAACCCTGAAGGAGGAATTGGATCCGGTGAGTACTTTTGTTAATCCTGTTACCGATCAACAAGCCAGCCGATTGATTCTTCGCCACTACTGTCAGGCGTTAGAAAAAGCAATTGAGTCCGATGTTATAATAGTAGGGGCAGGCCCTTCCGGTTTAATTTGTGCCCACGATCTAGCCGAAAAAGGACATAATGTTACTGTGCTCGATCGGCATCTGGTACCTGGAGGGGGCATATGGGGTGGTTCTATGAGCTTCAATTATGTTATACTGCAAAAAGATGTAGAGAGTATTCTCAAGGACTTTGGTATTTTATTCCAAGAAGATGAAGGAGCTCTAGTTGTTTCTTCGGTGGCCTTTGCGAGCAAGCTTATCTTTGCTGTTGCTTCTCATCCTAAAATAAAATTGTTCAATCTTGTGACTGTAGAGGATCTTCATTCTGTCGAAAATAAGGTTACCGGTGTGGTGATAAATAACAGTGCTATACAGATGTCAGGCTTACATGTAGACCCTATGGTACTTACGGCTAAAGCTGTATTGGATTCTACCGGGCACGATGCTGTTTTAGCAAATCTCTATAGTCAAAGGGCCAAACTGAATATAACAAAACAGTCGTTTATGAATGCAGTCCAAGGCGAAGAAGATGTAATAAACAATACTTGCATGTTAGCACCAGGATTGTTTGTAGCAGGGATGGCAGCAAATAATGTTGCTGGTGGGGCCAGAATGGGTCCCATCTTTGGAGGTATGTTACTATCGGGTAAGAAGGCAGCCAAGTTAATTGCCGAATATATCTAGAGCATATGGTGCTGCGCCAAGCAGCTGCTTGGTCAGGGGGTTACAGCAGCGTGTTTAAATTAGAAGTTCGTGATCTGGTAAAAAATTATGGGGACTTAGAAACCTTGGCGGGGATAAACTTAAAACTCAGCGAAGGAGAATTCGTGGCTATTGTTGGGCCTAGCGGCTGTGGCAAGAGTACCCTTTTTAATATCATTTCGGGGCTCCATCAACCAGATTCCGGGCAGGTATATATTGACGGTCAAGACGTTACTGGCCACACGGGGCGGGTAAGCTATATGCATCAAAAAGACTTACTACTACCCTGGAAGACCATTTTGGATAATGTTTGCCTACCCTTGGTGATAAAGGGAGCAAACTGGCGGGAAGCCCGTGACCGTGCCGCACCGTATTTTTCAGCTTTTGGCTTAGCTGGATTTGAACAACACTATCCCGCCCAGTTGTCAGGGGGAATGAGGCAACGGGCGGCACTGCTTCGAACCTATCTTTTTGCCAGTGATATCATGCTATTGGACGAGCCCTTTGGCGCTCTCGATGCTATTACCCGGCGACAATTACAACTATGGTTGCTGGCTACATTAGAGCGCTATCGGACGTCGGTTCTTCTTATTACCCACGATGTGGAAGAAGCAATCTTACTCTCCGATCGTATTTATATCCTTACTGACCGTCCAGCTAAAGTAAAAGAAGAAATTATTGTCCCGTTAGCACGACCTCGTAGCAGCGATATGCTCACTAGCATGGATTTTATCGCCCTTAAACGCCGGTTGTTGGATCTTTTATAACCCTTCTTTTCTGTTACGCTGTACACGTTACTGCTATACAGTGATTTAAGGAATGCTCTTGTGGCATTCCTTTTTCTCTTTTTTCCTCTTGTCAAAATGAGAATAACCTGTTATAATGTCTGCTATGCACAGATATGTGTTTATACTGCAAAGACAAGGACGGTGGTTTAGTTGGGGACTACAAAAATGGAAAATATCTCAAGATAGGCTTGTTGGGGCTAGGGACTGTTGGTTCTGGTGTGGCTCAGCTGTTAGCAGCTAACGAGGACCATATAGCTCAGCGGGCAGGAGTAAACATTAAAGTAAAACAGGCATTAGTGCGCGATATTAACCGGGTACGGCCAATGGATTGCGTTGTACCTCTGACCACGAGAGCAGAAGATATCCTTGATGACCCAGAGACCCAAGTAATAGTCGAAGTTATGGGCGGACAAGAGCCCGCTTTTACTTATATTATGGAGGCTTTAAAGCGCGGCAAACATGTGGTTACCGCTAACAAAGACTTACTAGCTAATTATGGTAAAGAACTGTTTGCTGCTGCTAAAGAAGCCGGAGTAGACATATATTTTGAAGCCAGTGTAGGCGGTGGTATTCCTATTATCAGGCCGCTTAAAGATTCTTTAGCTGGCAATAGAATAGAAAAAGTATACGGTATAGTAAACGGTACAACCAATTATATTTTGAGCCAAATGGATCAGGGCATAACTTACGAGGCGGCTCTACAACAGGCCAAGGAGAATGGCTTTGCGGAAGCTGATCCTTCGGCTGATGTTTTAGGTCTGGATGCTGCTCGCAAGATTGCGATCTTAGCGTCCATTGCCTTTGGTGCCCGCGTACGAGCAGCGGATGTGACTTGTGTGGGCATTAAAGACTTAGAGCCGCTGGATTTAGCTTATGCCCGCGAGTTGGGTTACAAGGTAAAACTATTGGCATTAGCGCAAGAAATAGACGGCGCTGTAGATGTACGGGTGCGACCAGCTTTACTGCCGCACCATCATCCCTTGGCAGCCGTGGATGGGGTTTTAAATGCCATTATGGTACAAGGTGATGCAGTGGGCGAAGTGATGTTTTCCGGCCAGGGAGCTGGCCGTATGCCCACAGCTAGTGCGGTGGTGGGCGATATCATTGAAGTGGCCCATAATATTTCAAGCGGCGTTAAAGGGCGCAATGGTTGTACCTGTTTTGCGGCTAAGCCGTTTTGTCCCCCGCATAAAGTGCGCTCCAGTTACTTTGTGCGATTAGAAGTTCAAGACAAACCAGGGGTTATGGCCAAAGTGGCGAAAGCTTTTGGCGATGCTGGTGTTAGCCTGTGGTCGGTCATACAAAAGCGACAAACAGAGCGCGGGGCAGAAATCGTTATTATTACTCATCCTACTCAAGGCCAAAATTTCGATCAAGCACTTAGTGCTTTACAGTCGTTCCCTGAAACATTTGCCATTCATCAGCCCATGATCGTCGAAGGAGATGAAGCTTATGTGGCCGGGCATCATTGAGCACTACGGAGCATATCTTCCGGTAAGCGAGGCGACCCCCCGCATTACCCTAAATGAAGGCAATACACCGCTGGTCAAATTACCGCGAGTATCGGAGCGAATAGGGTGCCAGGTATTTGTTAAATACGAAGGATTAAACCCCACTGGATCATTCAAAGATCGCGGTATGACTATGGCTGTGAGTAAAGCGGTGGAGGAAGGAGCCAAAGCCATAATTTGTGCCTCCACCGGCAACACGTCCGCCTCGGCCGCGGCTTATGCTGCCCGTGCTGGCATTGGGTGTTGGGTTTTACTACCAGAGGGGAAAATAGCCAAAGGGAAACTGGCCCAAGCATTGTTTTACGGTGCCCAGGTGTTGGCTATTCAGGGCAATTTTGACCAGGCATTGGCTTTAGTGCGTGAATTGGCGCAAAAACTACCGGTTAAACTGGTGAACTCTGTGAACCCCATGCGCCTTCAAGGACAAAAAACTGCGGCCTTTGAAATTTGTGACGCACTAGGAGAAGCGCCGACAGTACTGGCCTTACCGGTGGGCAATGCCGGTAACATCAGCGCTTACTGGATGGGATTTAAAGAATACCGGGAAGCCGGAAAAAGCAAAACGCTGCCGCAGATGCTGGGGTTTGAGGCGGCGGGAGCGGCACCTTTGACCTTGGGGCACGTAGTGGAAAATCCGGAAACAGTGGCTACAGCTATTCGCATTGGCAACCCGGCCAGCTGGGATAAAGCCGTCCGGGCAGCCCAAGAATCAGGCGGCAGCATCCAGGCAGTGACCGATACAGAAATTCTGGCAGCCCAAAAACTGCTGGCCCAAGAAGAAGGTATATTTGTAGAACCGGCATCGGCAGCCTCGGTGGCGGGTATTCTTAAATGCTCTAAAGAGCATAAGCTTAGTTCTACAGCTACAGTAGTTTGTGTTGTTACCGGGCATGGGCTAAAAGACCCCGACATTGCTGTTCAAGAAAGTCCCGAACCTAAAACTGTGCCCGCTGAACTTAACGCAGTGGCTGAACTTATTGCAGCGGGGGTGAGCTAATGTTTTGTGTGCGTGTTCCAGCGAGCAGTGCTAATTTAGGCCCAGGTTTCGACGCTTTAGCTTTAGCCCTGTCAGTTTATAATTACGTCGAAGTAGAAACAGAGTCGGCAGGTATGCCACTTAAAATTGAAATACAAGGCGAAGGTAGCGAAGATCTAGCCCGAGATGAGAGCAACTTGGTATTTAAAGCCTTAAAAAGTGCTTTTGACTATAGAAAGCAGGCTTTACCGCCTCTCTCGCTAAAATTAGTAAACAATATCCCTATTGGTCGTGGTTTAGGTAGCAGCGCTGCAGCCATTGTTGGCGGCTTAATGGCCGCTCAGCAATTTCTTGATGCGGCCCTGAGCCAAGATGAGATGCTGGCACTGGCCACCGAAATTGAAGGCCACCCCGATAATGTGAGTGCAGCCTTGCTTGGCGGATTAATTATATCCTGTAGTGATGATGATCGGATTCGTTACTTGAAGGCTCAATTTCCTAACAGCGTAAAATTAGTAGTGGCTGTGCCGGAGTTTACACTATCTACTCAGATGGCCCGGGATGTGTTGCCTCCAACCCTACCGCGTGAGCATGCTGTGTTTAATCTTAGCCGTACAGCGCTACTCACAGCTGGTTTGCTTACCAATGACCTCAGCGTGTTGTCAGTAGCGCTAGAGGATAAACTGCACCAACCGTATCGGTCTTCCTTAGTACCGGGGATGTCAGCAGTATTTGATGCTGCTAAAAGTGCTGGGGCTTTGGGAGTGGCCCTAAGTGGTGCTGGTCCGTCAGTTATTGCTTTTGTCCAGAAAAACCCAGCAGCTATCGGTGCGGCCATGGAAAAAGCCTTCCATAACCATGGAGTAGCTGCCCGGACCATAGTTACCGTACCAGCTGTCCAAGGGGCAGAAGTATTACCAGAACTTCGTGTTTGCACAGCTTAACTGAGTGTCAGAGAAACTAAGCTGCTTAACTTTCCCACCGGGAAAAATATTAGGCAAAGAAGGTCTTTTCTTTATAAAAGAATAACGATAATTTGTATCGATATGAACCTATTGACATATCGCCTTTCTCCAGGTATAATACTAATGTCTACTGGGCAAATAGCGCGGGGTGGAGCAGTCCGGTAGCTCGTCGGGCTCATAACCCGGAGGTCGCTGGTTCAAATCCAGCCCCCGCAACCAAAAGCGAATATGTGGCGGCGTAGCTCAGATGGTCAGAGCATGCGGTTCATACCCGCAGTGTCAGGGGTTCAAATCCCTTCGCCGCTACCACCCAAGGTACTAACTTCCGCGCTAAAAAGCGGAAGTTTATTTTTACCCCGCCATCGTACCATACATAATAGTACCAACAAGTGCAGCAACGACTTCTTTCATAAAAATAGTGAGTTATTATAAACATCAAAGTGGCCATGGATATGTAACAATTTTCGGTGGGCTCTGGGTTTATCCATTGCACATGTCATTATTACATGGTGTGTTTCGTTGAATAAAAGTTTGCTAGGGGCGTATTTATGTATTTAGTTAGTTAGGCATTTACAAAGGAATTGTTTTAAGCTATGGCGAACCCAATATTGATGCTAGTAGGTGTATGTGTGGATATAATATAAAGGAGGAGGCTGATCTTATGGATGCACTGCAGGCGATTTTAACCCGTCGGAGTATTCGGAAGTATACTCAGCAGGCTGTTTCAGATGAAGTAATTGAGAATTTGCTTAAGGCGGCTATGAGCGCACCCTCGGCTCATAATCAGCGGCCTTGGCAATTTATTGTTATTCGCGATCGTGACAAACTAAACGAAATCCCCAATTTTCATCCCTATTCCCAAATGTTAAAGTCAGCACCACTGGCCATTTTGGTTTGTGGCGACAAGAAGGCATTAACCGCTCCCGATTACTGGCCCCAGGACTGTGCAGCAGCAACACAAAACATACTTTTGGCGGCCCACGCATCCGGTTTAGGAGCCGTGTGGCTGGGAGTGTATCCGGATAATAACCGACAAGAAAAACTGAGAAAACTATTTGCCCTTCCGACTCATATTGCACCTTTTGCCTTAATATCAATTGGTTATCCGGCTGAGGAAAAGCCGTCGGTTAACCGCTACGATCCGGATCGTGTGCACTACGATCAGTGGTAATAGTACGCCGGAGCTAACAAAAAGAGGCGGAGTAACCGCCTCAGTTTTTTTACCAAGTTAATATTCTTGCCCCATACCCATCATCACTGGAATTTCAGGAATGCCGATTCGCCTTAGAGTCATGTACTCTAGGGAATTTGTTGGGAGGTTGAAGTCTCGTTAGGCACTGTTACCAGCTCCTATTGAAGGCTTATTTGTTAGGAGGTTCGTTGTGGCTCACTATGTCTACATCCTTCGTTGCCGAGATAATACCCTTTACACCGGATATACTACCGATCCCCAGCGCCGGTTAAGAGAACATCAAGAAGGTAAAGGCGCGCGCTACACCAGAGGACGCCTACCAGTAGAGTTGCTTGGTTTTCTGAAATTTGACTCGCGGTCAGAGGCGCTGTCGGCCGAAGCAGCTATCAAACGGTGCAGCCATCAAAAGAAACTAGCGATATTAGCAGGGAAACGAGGAGAATAATAATACGAGCCTTGATTGACAGCGAGTGATATGCTCCCCTTGGAGTAGACACCTGAAATAACAAAAATTCAGGACTACGCAAAGGGGAGCTTTTTATAATAGGGAAATGAACCTGAAGAAGTATGTCAGAAGCCAATGTTAACGGCAATCGCTAGAAAAATAAAGGCAATAATAAAGAAGATTGCCATTAGCGGCAGGAAGAATTTGTACCATCTGTTGATGGGCACTTTACCGTAGTTGAGGAAGATCAATAAAGTTCCATAGCTGAACCAGAACATGTTAGTAATACCGTCGCCAAACTGGTAGGCTAAAACAGTAGCTTGAGGAGTGAGACCCAGGTTGATACCAATGGGCACCAGTATTGGAGTGAGCAGGGCTCCCTTACCGCTTCCAGAAGGGATAAGTCCGTTGATAAAGGTTACAATGATAACAATGCCCATGGCTGCTATTAGGGGAGAGGTACCTTTCAAAAGTTCGGTAGCACGGTAGATAATGGTAGCGTTCACATTGCCAGCGTTGAGTACCCAGTAAACGCCGCGGGCAACACCAACAATCATAGCGCCGCTGATGGAACCCTTTGCTCCAGTGATGAAAGCGTCGGCGATCTCGCTGCCGCTCATTTTGCCGATAATGCCAGCTATGATACCAGAAAGAAAGAATACAGCAGATATATCGTCAATGGCCCATTTAACACCGTTAATACCATATTTCATACCTATAATAGTAAGAACCATGGCACCTAAGATGGTGAGCAGGACCAAAGTCTGAGAACTGGAAAGCTTGACAGCTGCCGCATTGCTGGTGTCCAAACGGATATCAGAGACATCAATATCCGCCACCAGGCTCTTGGAAGGGTCTTTGCGGGTTTTTGTGGCGTAAAAGAGAATGTAAAGGATACTCACAGCGGTAATAACAACCCAGATAATGACACGGAAACCGAGGCCTACAAACACGTCACCGCCTTCAGGCAATATGCCCATTTTCTGGAGGATGCCGTTGCATACACCTACGGTATACAAATTGGTGGGGCCAGCAATAAAGCCGCCCATGGTACCGACGATACAGACAGCAACAGCGGTTATGCTGTCATAGTCCAGTGCCAGTACCACGGCAATGACCAGTGGAATAAAAGGGATCAAAACTTCGATCCAACCCAAGAACCCTCCGATGGCAGAGAAAACCGTTATCAGAACCACCAGCAGCATAGTCTGAGATGATTGCCCAAACTTATGTACCAGGGCGGCGATACCGTTATCAATGGCGCCAGTCTTTTTATAGATTTCCAGCGCACCACCTACCACCAAAATTAGGATGACAATGTTTGCGGAGTCTTTTATGCCGTAGGGAATAGCTCTAAAAATGTTAAACAAATTATTGAAATTCAGCTCGTTCTTGGGAAGAGTAGTATAAACACCGTCCACTAAAGCACCAGGAGTGATAACAAAGATTAACAGGCCGCAGATGAATACTACGCAGAAAATCAGTACAAAAGGGTTAATTACTAGTGGCTTATTTTCTTTTTCCATATGTTTTACCTCCTTGTTAATTAGCGATTAATGTATAGTTGTCAAACCGTCTAAAAACCTCCTTCCATAGCGGGTGTTGAGGGTGACAAAAGAAAACCCCTCCGCAGACGGAGGGGGAAAATACAAAACTATTATCCCACACTCTCATCTGCCAGGACTCATGTCCTGCTGGAATTGGCACCGGGCCGCATATGGGCGGCTGGTTGCCGAGGTTTCATAGGGCCAGTCCCTTCACCTCTCTTGATAAGAGCTCAAGCTTAACTAATATTTACTTGTTGTTGAGAATGCTAGCATAGAAGCTAAAGACTGTCAAGAGTTTGCCGATTATTGTGTGGTTAATATCTAGTAGGCAAGACATCTATAAAATATTTGTTGAAGAACATTAATCGTAATCAGCTAAATCTGCTTCAGCAATACCCCACAAAACATGTTTCGCAAAAACAAAAACCGCGCAAACCCGCGCGGTCACTGCCTTTTTTGGTGGGCCATGCAGGGCTCGAACCTGCGACACCCTGATTAAGAGTCCGATAACCCTCTATACATAGGAAGGCATGTGTGGGTGTAAACTCAATTGTATCAAGGGTTTGACCGCTTTGGCATTTCTTGCTAAGAGCCTCAAAATACGTCGCCATACACAAGTGCGGGCGACGGTTAGGCGACGATCGCCCACCTATTTGCCTTGTAACATTTCTTCGAAGCGGTCCGCAGCTTCTCTTTGCCGCCCCGGTATGGCATGAGCATATATAGCGGCAGTGGTGGTTGGCTTCTCATGGCCGAGCCGTTCCTGGACCACGGTGATCTTCTCGCCGGCAGCTAGCATCAAGCTGGCATGGGTGTGGCGCAAGTCGTGAAAGCGTAGGTCCGGGAACCCGGCGTCCACGGCCAGCTGATGAAATCGGCGGGAGAAGTTAGACGGATCGAGTGGCCTCCCGTCCTCAAGGCAAAATACCAAACCATTTTCACACCAGGCTGGGCCCAGACGCAAACGGGCTTCGGCCTGTTCTTTTTTTAGCCGACGTAGTAGTGCGACTACACTTGACGGCAAAGCCACTTCCCTTGTCCCTGCTTCGGTTTTGGGGGCCTTGGTAATGTATCCCTTCCCAGCGATGCGTTGCAGCTGCTGGCGCACGTTTAAGACCCCTTTGGTAAGGTCTACATCTTCCCAACGTAGCCCCAAAAGCTCGCCTCTGCGCATGCCGGTATAAAGGGCGGTGTAGATCACAGCATAGGCCTGGTGGCCTTCAGTGGCACCGAGAAATTGCTCCACTTCTTCAGCGGACAGGGCCCGGAACTTCACCCGTTTATAGCTGGGCGTCTGTACAGCATCGGCTGGGTTAAGCGGTATCAAGCGCCATCGGACAACAGCGTGCTTCAGAGCTTGCCGCAGAATTGAAATGCTATAGGCTACTGTGCGAGGCGACAGTTTGTCTAGTTTCTCGTTGATATAGTTCTGTATGTGCATGGGTTGCAGTTTTGAGAGTGTAATCTAGCCTAGTACTGGCGTTAGATGCTTGTTTATTAGGTATTCGTAACTCTCCACTGTCTTGGGCGCTAACCCCTTGGCCAAACTGTGTTGCTCAAGCCACCATGTTAGGTATTCCCCGGTTGTCATGGTGGTTGGGTCTACATAGGTTTCTTTGTTGGCCTCGGTGATAAGCCGGGCAAGTTCTCTTTCAGCTTCTTTCTTGTTACCCTTGAACGGCTGGTACTTCCGGATTCTTTTGCCGTCGGCATCTTTGCCAAAGTCTAGGACAATAGTCCAGCCAGAGCGGGCCCGCTTTTCGAGATAGCCAGAGACCATGGGATCACCTCTTAGTTGCTTCTTTTTAAGCAAGTCTAGGCGAGTTGTGGACGTGCTGCCTGCGGCGGCTGCGCAACGGGTGGTATTTGTACGTTTGAGAGGAGTAATTCGCTGCCGCGCTTGCGATTTTGAGCTGTGTAATCTAGATAAAGACGTTGCATCCAATAACTGTGAGCTTGACCAAGGTAAAGATCAATGATAAACGGATGATCATCATAACTTGCTAGCCAGGGGAAGCTGCTGATTTTCAAAAGGTTGGCTAGCGCTCTATGGTCGTCGTCTAAGTAGTAATACCGGTACAGACTCTTCCCTTTCTCGTAATACGGAGGGTCAATGTAGGCAAAACATCGTTGGTTCTCCATTGTTGTTTGATGTTCCTTCAGAAAGCGGACAGCGTCGCCCCACTTCACCGTGATCTGTTCCCTACGCTGAGCGATGAACATTATATGAGACTTGACACGTTCTTTTGGGAACCTGCAATCGATAGTATAACGTGAGTTCTGTTGTAGACCACCAATTGGGTTAGCTTTAAGGATGCCGGAATAATTAGTGCGGTTAAAGAAAAGACCAGCTACCCCAAGGACCAAAGGGGGATATTCAAGAGGAGATTGTACTTCTCTAAGTGGAGCCAGGCGGTGCCAGGTTTCCAAGCTGATGTCAAGGCGGTCAATCTCTCTGCAAAGCTCGTCCGGAGACTCTACTACTGCTTTCCAGAACGAATATATTAGTGGATCTCGCTCCAAAAGGACAATCTTATTGACGAGGTCTCTTGCCAGCATCTCTAGTGATATCGCAGCGCTCCCGGCGTAGGGTTCAACAAAGATACAACCTGTTAAGTCATGGACTTCTAATACTTTGGCTACGTAATCAACTAAAAAATACTTGCCCCCAGGATAGCGCAAGGGATTTGTCATCTTCATGGCCTATGCTCCCTCCAGCATGTCTTTAGCCCTATTATACTAGTTGCTTAGGTTTTTGGCCACAGTCTGTCTATCCGCCTAATTCAACAGGGCTTGGAGGAATGCAAACAGGCCAGCTTTAGCTAAACTTTTCAACATTTCCGGTGTCGCTGAAGTGATATTGGTGTGATGAGTAATCAGGTCCAAAGAGTCTTTAGTCCCGGGGTTCTTAAACACAGCATTAAAGTTTCTCTGAAGATCATGGTTAGGAAGCAAAATGCCTAGATTGGAACGGTAGTGGCTTATTAGGTCTTTTAGTCCAGGGTCTTTGCCCTTGTGCTTGTTGATAACTGTCTTCCATTCGTTCTTAGCTTTTAGATCATATTTCAGGGTTTGCTCGAGTAAAGACCTCAAGAGCATGGCTGCCGCGTTAGGGAACTTTTTAAGG
>JAAYWY010000142.1 GCA_012516165.1 Bacillota bacterium | reverse complement strand
TTCTCGGCAAGCCAAAGACTTCCCTCTCAAGTCGCAAATGTGTTATAATTGGCACAGATTGAGATGGGGTGATTCAGTTGTCCTATTTTGCATTAGAACCCAGTTCCTTGGGTCAACAATTGGCCGGTTATATGAGCCAGTTGAAACAACAATTAATGGATAGTTTTGTTGCTTCGGCTATTCCGCCAGAAGTGCTTTCTTCCTCAGATCCCTGCTTGGTCCATATAAGCGATACCCCATCTGTGTTTTATCCTACTTTATTTCGTTTGCTGGAGAAAATCAAACCCCATGTTCTGATCCATACCGGTGACATGGTAGACCAATTAAAGCTGCAGAACCATGCTTACCTCTATAATTTATACCAAAAACAGCTCCAGCAATTTATTGGTCGGTTAGAGAACCTACCTGTGGACATTATTTATCTAGTCCCTGGTAATCACGACGATCCAAATCTCATCAGCCGTATTTGCCGCCGTTGTCGGGTAGTACCCGAAGACAGCTTAGTTCAATTTGGTGCCTTTAAGCTGGGCTTAGCTCATGAGCCACAGAACTTACCCCCAAAGGCGGACTTTGCTCTATATGGTCATTCTCTTGACGAACCGCCGACCACGGCAGGACAGCCATTATCAGGGCTTAAAAATATTAATATTCTCCTGCCCGATGGCCGAATTTACTTTATACCTTACCCCCGAGGAACAGACGTGGCTCGGGGCATTAAGCCACGCCCACGAAAATTGTAGCGGAGGTGGCAACAATGCTATTTTTACGGTTGGGTCCTCAATACATTCGCCTTGATAGTCACAGCCCCAGTCGGGTAGAATCTGCTTTGGTCGAGTTAGGTGCTGTCCGGGGACGTAATCTAGCTGCAACCTTGGGCAGTGCTGGCGAATACGATAGCGTTGTATCGTTAGCGAATATTGTTTTTATGGTTCCCCATCCAGCATCCATGGTTCTTGCCAGTTTAATTAACACCAATGCTGTTTCGGCCTTAAATAGCGTAGAACTAGGACCCGGATTCTTAATTATGCGCCTGCCTGCGCCCGAAAGCCCATTGATCGATCGCTTAGCTGAAGAATATCATGGACAAAAGACAGACCTGAGCACCGGTATTGCCGCTGGCAAAAGCAGCGATACCTTACTTGGCTTTACCACCCATCCTATTAGTACCACTATAAACCAAGATCAACTGGAGCCGGAGCAGTTGTTAATTCACCGTCCAGCTAGCAATTTGTTCCAAGAACTGCGCCAAGGAGCAGTCCGCTACTTCACCGAAGCTTTAAAAGAAAACGAAAGTCAATGGTATGAACTTCGCATTAATATTTACGATGCTTATGGTAACTATAAACTTCACCTGGATCGCCTTATATTGGTATTGGAAGAGCTGGAAGCCGGTCTGATCCTAGGTGAAGGGTGGACCCGTGACCACGGTTTTGCTCTTTTATCTGTAACTGCCTATCAAGTACGCCTATTTACCCACTGGCATCCTCTGAAAATTAAGGAGCTGCTGCTAGGTTTAGAATATAATGCTGCTGGCCAACGCATTGTCGATATGGACCTTTATTACAAAAACCAAAAGCTAAATTGGGTTCAAACGATTAGGGATAAAGGGCGTCAAAGCCGGGCTGCAGTGGGCATGGCCGCCCGCAGCCGACTGCTGGCTAAACTCTCCTCCTGGGCCCGCCAACAATTAACCGTGCCAGAACAGGCCGCCCCTGTGTAAAGGAGGCGGCCTCCTATTATTTTGGCCCTCGGTAACGCAATGCCACTCTTTTCAGCCGCATCCGCCGACGGCGGCGGCGTACATCCCAGACAGTCAGCGCTCCTATCAGCCACAGTAGCAGCAACAGTCCAAGCCAAAACCACCACCGTTTAGGCGGACGAGGAACATCCTCGGCTGCCACCAGCGGCACCTCTCCTATTTTCTCACCATTTACGGTAAATACCACTTTCCCTAAAATCTGCCCTTTATCAACTGGGGCTGTTAACGAAGCCGGTAATTCTTGGACAACAGCCTGAACCAAATCGACACTCTCTTTAGGTAACGTTGCCTTTAGGTCACGGTCCGCTGTAGCCACA
>JAAYWY010000141.1 GCA_012516165.1 Bacillota bacterium | reverse complement strand
TATTTTTGTCGGCCGAAGGAGTTAAAAAAATAGTACCGGCAACAGGCAGCGGCGATAATCCATTATTTCAGGTAGCCACCACCAAACCTCTGGCAGCATTGGTTATTAATGTTGCATGGGGCGAGGAATATCTGCCTGATTTACTGGCAGTACTGGAAGATCACGAAGCTGCAGCAACGTTTTTTATGGTGGGAAATTGGGTGGAGCAATTTCCCGAACTGACCAAAGACATTGCTACTAAAGGGCATGAATTGGGGAACCATAGTTGGTCACACCCTTATCCAACGCAAATTGCACCCCAGGATCTGGCCGAGGAAATCAAGAAAACAGATAAGCTGCTACTGGATTTAACGGGACAAAAATGCACCTTGTTTGCTCCGCCTTATGGCGAGTGGGATAAAGATGTGGTTTTAACGGCAGCCGATTTAGGTTACCGCACAATAATGTGGACCATTGACACTATTGACTGGCAAAAACCAGGGGTGGACGTTATCACCAAGAGGGTGCTGGATAATCTGGCCCCAGGGAGCATAATACTAATGCACCCTACGGAGCAAACGGTAAAGGCCCTGCCCCAAATCCTCAGCGGAGCCCAAAAAAACGGCTATCGGTTTATGACAGTAAGCCAATTGCTGGCGGAGGCAGAAAGTTAAGCTCGCACAGGCATGTGCTTTTGAGCCTTGGGCACTGTCTCCTAGCGCACAAAGAAGCTATGAACCGAGCTTAAAGCTTCCCAGTGAACATGGCCCTGCAGCGCACACAGTTATTCTTCGAGCCGCTGATAAAAAAACGGTGCGATGGATTTAAAGCCGTAGCGCTGGGGTTGAAAAATTTGCTCGGTGGCCCCGGTAAACAGGATGCCGCCGGGACGCAGCGCCCGGGAAAAGCGGGTGTATAAAGTTTCTTTTGTCTCTTCGGTAAAATAAATTACTACATTGCGACAAAGAATCAGGTCAAAGTCTGTGTCGTAGGGATCGCGCAAAAGATCGTGGCGCTGAAACTTGACCAGGGCTTTCACAGTGGGCCGAACAGTATAAAAATCCCCGTCAACAATAAAATAGCGCTGTTTTAATTCTGGCGGCACATTTTTGAGCCGGGCTGACGGATAACGCCCAGCCTCGGCTTCCTTTAGGGCTTCTTTGTCCAGATCAGTGGCTAAAACAGGCAATAATTGGCCTGGAACATTTTCCAAAAGCAGAATTGCCAGTGAATATGCCTCTTCGCCAGCAGCGCAGCCCGCGCTCCAAACTTTTAGTTGACGTCGGCCCCCTGCAAGCAGCAGGGGAAAATAACGTTCTGTAAGTTCTTTGAAACGTTCTGGATTGCGAAAAAATTCCGATACATTGATAGTAATCCGTTCTAAAAACTCCCGTAAACAATCGGGATCGTTGTCTAAAAGGCGTAGATAGGACGCAAAATCATCAACCCCCCGCATGGACATAAGCGTACTGATGCGTCTTAACATCTGACGTTCTTTGTACGCATTAAGGTCGATTCCAGTGCGTTTTAATATGGCCGCTTTAAACTCCGGCCAGCCCTGCATTCACTTTCCCTCCATGAATCAATGATGGGGTCAGGTACCCTGACCCCTTCTTTTCGTTATTTATGCTGGAAATACAGCAACGGGTTCTTCTGCGATCCACCTTCGCGCACTTCAAAGTGCAGGTGCGGTCCGGTACTCTTACCGGTGGATCCAACTAAACCAATCGTTTGCCCCTTTTGCACTTTTTGGTTGTGCGTGACCATAATCTGCGACAGGTGACCATAAAGCGTTGAGCTTGCGCCATGGCTTATAATAACACATTTGCCGTAACCACCATTCCAACCGGCGTAAGTCACTACGCCATTATCTGAAGCTATCACTGGCGTACCTTGGGGCACCGCAATATCTATTCCCGAATGAAAACTGCCACTGCGATAACCAAAACGCGATGTAATCTGTCCGCCGCGGCTCACCGGCCAGGTATAGCGTCCTGTGGCCACCACCGCTGGCTGTTTGGTGCCAACAGCCACTATTTGGGTAGTTGGTTCCTCGTCAACAACCTCTTTAATGGCGGTTTGTTCAACAATACAGCCGTTTTCCCTTACCATAACATAGGTAGTCTTTTTGCTCCCGAATTTGCCTTCTGTGCGAACCTTGCGTTCATAAGTATAAAGCTGGCTGTCTTTAACCGTTTCGGTTTTAAAAGGTATAGCCTCGGCTACGGTTTTTTCTTCGCGGCTTACCACGGTAACATACGGTTTCGGCACTACTAGGCTGATCTTTTGCCCTATTTGTAGGTTCTCGGTGAGACCAGGATTGGCCGCTTTAATATCATCCACATACATATCATGTACGCGAGCAATAGACCATAAGCTGTCACCGGATTGGACTTCGTACTCCTGTTGTTTTGTTGTACCCCGCAGCAACAACGCCACAGCTTCGTCCACTGCCGAGATGGTGTGGGCCCGCACTATTTGCGGTACAATTTCTATTTCTTCCTTGATATAAAGTTCTTTTACCTCGGAGCCTGTTTCCGGGGGAAAGCTGGTTTTGACTTTTTCCAGCACCGTCTCGGCTTCTTCCTCGGTGGACAATGTGACCACAGCCGTACCATTGATTTTAATTATCCACCCATCTTGAAGATGAAGAAGGGCCCTGCTTAAGCGGTCCTCCAGTTCCGGGCGCGGCGTTAGTTTGGTATTTTTACCTTTAGCCCGAATCAGTTCCAAGGTAGTGGCATTCTCTTCTAAGGTGCCGTCGGCTTCTAGAATATCGTTGGCTAATTTTAATATACCATTCTTATTGCGAGTATAGCCGATAGTTTGCCCATCTACCTGGACAACCCAGATAGGGCGCATGAACGGTAAGACAACAGCCGCAAGCACAAGTACCGCTACCACTGCCACAATAGATCGACGCTGTCTAGGAGGTAAGCATTTGGCCTGTGCCGCCAGTTTCCCCAGCTGCGCCAGCTTGTCTTGTAACTTTTCTCGGTTCGTAAGCTTCACCTCCGAATTGCGGCAGCATAAAAAGACCCTGCCTTATTACTGCCAGGTTATGCCGTATATATTCGCTGCCAAGCCGGTTTTTCCTGCTAACTTTAACAAAAAAAAGAAAGGCGTACTACAAACCCAAGTATCGTATTTTTCAGTTCCAGCGCAGTAATAGCTCCCGTACCAAGAGCGCTGCCAACGCAGCGGTGCGTTCGCTGGGGTCAAAAGGCGGGCATACTTCTACTATGTCGGCGCCAACGATGTTTAATCCTTGCAGCAGCTCTAGAGCAGCCAGCATAGCGGCTACGCTTTGGCCTCCCGGTTCCGGCGTACCCACCCCTGGAGCAAAGGCCGGGTCAAAAACATCCATGTCAAGGCTGACATATACCGGCCGGTTATAAAGAGCAGGGCGTATTTTCTTTAGTGGTTCCAGAACCTGAAAAGGATAAAAGTTGGTATTGTTTTGGCCATAGGCCAGCTCCTCGGCGGTGGCAGAGCGAATGCCAAACTGATAGATATTAGATGGAGATACCACCGACGCTAAGTGGCGCATAACGGTGGCATGGGACAGTTGTTCTCCTTCATACTCTGTCCGCAGGTCAGCATGGGCATCAAACTGCAAAATGGTTAAATCAGAACCGTAAACAGCAGCCAAAGCCCGAACCGCTGGCCAAGTCAGCAAGTGTTCACCCCCAAAGAGAAAGGGAATCTTGCCGCCTTGAGCCAGTTCACCTACAGCCGTCTCAATAGCATTTAAAGAACGTTCCACCCCGCCCGCAGGCAAGGCCAAATCGCCCATATCAACAAACGGAACTTCGCTCAAATCCCGTTCTTGATACAAACTAAACTCCTCCAGCACCCACGACATCTGCCGGATGGCCTCGGGACCACGGCGGGTCCCAGGCCGGAAACTCACGGTAATATCAAGCGGTACCCCCAACAACAAAAAACGGGCCTTATCCATATCAGTACCGGCTGCCAAAAAGGTGGACGGTTGTATCTTGGTATTCATAATATGCTCAGCCTCATTATTTTTTCGCCGCTTCGCCAATCATCTCTTGGACAAACTGGGGCAGGGCAAACGACGCCTGGTGCAAGTGGGGAGTATAGTAACGATAACCAAGATCGGTAATCTTGGCCGGGTCCACTTTGAGGGGGTCATATTTTTTGGAACCCAGGGTAAAACTCCACATGCCGCAAGGGTAAGTAGGAATATAGCATAAGTACATACGCGTGATAGGAAAAGAAGCTTTAATACCCTGATAGATATCTGGTATTATGTCAGCATTAATCCAAGGGCTCTCAGTTTGAGCTACCAATATCCCATCGTCTTTTAGGGCACGGTACACATTGGCATAAAACTCGGCCCGGAAAAGCCCCACCGCAGGGCCTATCGGGTCAGAGGAATCAATGATAATTAAATCGTATTCATTTTTGTGATCGGCCACAAACTTGATGCCATCAGTATGATGAATAAAAACCCGGGGGTCACTTAAGCCACAACTAATCTCTGGCAAATACTCTTTGGCAGCTGCCACCACTTCGGGATCGATTTCCACCAGATGTATCTCTTTTACGTTCTTGTGCTTTAGTGTTTCGCGAACAGTACCCCCGTCACCGCCACCTATGATCAGCACTTTTTCCGGGTGAGGATGGGTAAACAGCGGCACATGAGCGATCATTTCGTGATAGACATATTCATCTTTGATGGTAGTTTGAACAGCTCCATCTAAGATCAAAGTCCGACCAAAACGGTCCGTTTCCACCACTGCCAGTTCTTGATAGTCGGTCTGCTTGAGCACCAGCACTTGGTTAATGTGATACTGCAAGGCAAGATCTGAGTTTTCTGTTTCATAGTACCATAACTCCAAACCAGCACACCTCCAACCTGTTTTTGATCGGCCTAACATAGCTACGATCACTTTGGTCAAGATTATTATACCAGAGCAATAAAAAAAGGCCAGATAAAAATACCCTTGGGTAGCAGCGCTACCCAAGGGAGAAAGGGGATGATGCGATTTAGACCATGGCTTTGTCCTGGCTGTGACTGAGTTTTTGGGAACTTTCATAGTCTTCTAGGATAGCCTTGGCCGTGGTCATCAGTCCCAGTAACCCAATAAGGTTAGGGATAACCATGAGTCCGTTAAACAAGTCAGCTAACTCCCACACCAGCGGCACTTCTTGAGTGGTACCGTAAAGTATGAAACCTAACACCAGTAGCTGATAGGGTCGTAATGCTTTCTTCCCAAATAGGTACAGAGCATTAGCTTCTCCAAAGAAGTACCACCCGATGATGGTGGAAAAAGCAAAGAATAGTAAAGTAATAGCCACAAAATAGTTACCGATATTACCCATGCCCAAGGAAAAAGCCTTTTGGGTTAGAGCAATGCCGGTAGTTTGTCCATCCAGGGCGCCAGTGGTAAGAATAACAAAGGCTGTGATATTAAGAACAACAAATGTATCGATAAACACGCCGACAATTGCCACTAACCCCTGTTCGGCTGGGTGTTTGACTTTGGCTACAGCATGGGCATGGGGTGTAGAACCCATCCCAGCCTCGTTGGAAAAAAGTCCTCGGGCCACGCCATAACGAACAACCTCTTTTACACTAACACCAATGAGTCCACCTGT
>JAAYWY010000140.1 GCA_012516165.1 Bacillota bacterium | reverse complement strand
GATTTCGTTGACAATAACTTCCCCAGTAATCTGATGCAAGAAAAAATCAACCCTGGCCATACCACAGCAATCAACTGCTTTAAAGGCAGCCACAGCTAATCTTCTTACTTCAGCTATAATTTCTGGTTCTAGTGGTGCTGGAATCACAAGTTCTGACTTACCATCAGTGTATTTAGCTTCATAGTCGTAGTATTCGTTATGTGCTACAATCTCCCCTACTACTGACGCCTCCGGGTTATCGTTTCCCAATACCCCACATTCCATTTCTCGGCCTGGTATAAACTCTTCCACAAGTACTTTCCGGGCGTAACGGGTGGCAACATTCAGTGCTCGTTTTAGTTCAATTTCATTGTTAGCTTTACTGATCCCTACACTAGATCCTAGATTAGCCGGTTTTACAAATACTGGAAAATTAAAGGTATCAGTTAACTCTTGGCAGACTCCATTCGGATCTCTTAGCCACTCTTTATTCATCACTACCTTATGCCCTGCCAATGGTAAGCCTTGGTCTCGAAAAACACTTTTCATGATAGCCTTATCCATACTGACACTCGACGCCAAAACTCCAGCACCCACATAAGGCACATTACACATTTCAAATAACCCTTGCACTGTTCCATCTTCGCCAAAGGTCCCATGAAGCACTGGAAATACAGCATCTAGCGAAGCTAACAGCTCTACTGGTAGTAATTCTCCTGGTTCATCTTCCCCAATTCTTAGTCTTTCCCAGGGATTGCCTTTTGTAATCCATTTTCCGGCTCTAGTAATCCCAATGGGTACTGGTTCGTATTTGTTAGCTGGTAAATATTTAATGACAGAAGCAGCCGACATTAGCGATACTTCGTGTTCACCTGATCTCCCACCAAAGACGATTCCTACTCTAAGCCGTGACATGGTCAATCACCTCTTTCGCTGATATCTGATAATGGACAAATTACGTTCATCGAATAGCTAACCTAATAACTTCTTTCGAGCTTAAGCAATATCCTTCCTTCTTTAAATACCGCAGAAGATACACATACCGTAGACGGGCAGCACGTTCCCAAAAGATAGCAAAATCCACTAAGATTGGATCAGAAACTAATTCAAAATACGTCTGTGCCAATTGCCAATCTTGACGTGCCTCGTCTACAATAGAAGAAACCTTGTTGTGGTCCACATTAAGTAGGAGTTCTGGAGTAACTATCACTTCTCCTTCCTCCTCCTGTTTTGTTATACTAAAACTTCTTCATTGGTTAACCGACAAATAGCCAATTTTATACAATTATATGTAAGTACCAAATAAATTTGTCTGGTAATAATTACCTATTAGACCTGTTAAGTCGGATAATATGAATGTGTTTTCCATATTAAGTATCCCAAAAGAAAAAGCCCCTCGTCACGAGGGGTTTTGTCACTAATGTTCAAGTATGGGTTGGTACAAGCTCAAAAATGCCCCGCTTTACTTCGGTTGCCGTCACCTTGTCCGCGCCAAAAGCAGTCACTATATAATTATAGGCGTCCCAAGGGTCCACCTCATCGCCACAAGTAAAGACGTCCACAGCCGCATAGCCAAGTTCAGGCCAGGTGTGTATAGCCAAGTGCGACTCGGAAATAATAACCATCCCGCTAACTCCCTGCGGGCTAAATCGGTGAAACGCCACCTCTCGGACTTCTGCGCCAGCGTTTAACGCTGCGTCAACTAACGTGCGTTCAATGGTGTCCACATCGTTTAACACTGTGCTGTCGCACCCGAAAAACTCGGCTAGGATGTGGCGCCCAAGTGCTTTCATCTCCCGCCCTCCCTTTCTAAATCCATATTAATCACCTAAGATTGTAGCAGACTATAGCATTATGTCAAGATTTTTACTGGCCATTAGGAGCTTTGAAGAAATCCTTACTCTTGATAGCGCTTTATAGCTAATTCTTGCTGATTTTGACGTTATTTTTATCGTTTACCGATAAAAATAACAGTATTAAAAAGGCCGTGGGGAAAAGTAATACCGTAGCTGCCGCTACTACCCCTGAATCATTGGCTACCAGAGCAATTATCGCTGCTACCAATGTTCCCCGTAAGCACGGCGTAAATAAAGGGTAGTCATATTTCAATTGTAAACTATTGCGGTATGGTCCAAAAAAAACAGTGCTTAAAGCAGCAATGAACATTAACAAAACCCGACTCCACAACGAATAACGCAACAACTTTATATTCATATGGGCTTTCCGTTGAATAATCCCAAGTAAGACCTGAGGTCCCATTTTTGCTGCTGCCTCTAAAGCCCTACCTATGTGGGAACTCTTATTTAACAAGCGCCAGTCTGCTAAGATTAGGATTAGTAGTAAGACAATCACTCCTATTAAACTACCGGTTATTTTGCGCCAGTCACGTTCGTCACTATCAAGCCACAGGTATGCCATACAGGCTCCACCAGCAAAAGCTATGGTCCCGCCAGCATTGGCTCCTAGCCAATTGGCACTTAAGAAATAAGATCCTCCAATGGCTATACCTAACATAAATAGCCGGGCAAACTTGGGACAAAATCGAAAGTACTCAAACAAGACTCCCACAAAAGTTAACAGAGCTCCAATGAAAATACCCATATATTCATTGCCTAAACCGTAATAACGGGCACCACTAATAAAGCAATATCCTAGCAAAGATGAACTTACTAAATTTTGCCCAGAAAAAACATCAAGGATTAATACAAAAACTGTGGCTCCTGCTACCCACCAGAGTATTTTTTTGCTACTGATGGAGTTAAAGGTAGCTACAGCCGGTATAGCTGCTAACATTGCTGTTATCGTTACCGTAGCAGCCAATGACAACGGTGGTAGTAGCGGTAAGACCAGAAAGATCAATGGTACCGCTATACCAGACAACAGCAAGCGGTGTACAGCCTGATCTAAGAAACCAAAATGTAATACTGCGGATGCAACAGATAAGGCCAATACCACGATCAGATAGACAATAAACAAGCGCAGTACCACTGGTCGTTGCTGATAATTGATAGCTGCCCGCTGTTCCAACACCTCTAGAACCGATAAAGCCTTATTAGTCGGCACAATACTAATGGGGCGCCCTATAATAGTAGCCGGTGCCGGCAATTGACAATAAGCCAATATGCTCGGGGCAATATCGATATTAGCTATTAAGCCCGGGCGACGCGTTGTAGCCGAAGTTAGGAGACCTTTTGCTACGCCTGGTCCCCATACAGCTATAGGAGCTAGTCGCTGAGCCTGGAAAGGATCGCTTTTACTAGGGAAGGGGGTAACCATAGCAATGATATACTCTTCCTGACTAAATTCCAGTAACAACTGTCCGACAAACTGGTTCAGTTGGTTTAGTGCATCCCAGCGCATTTTTGCCGCCTGTTCTGGCAAACAACGAGCAGCATACTTCTCAGCCCGATAAATATCTGCCCATTCAATAACCACAAGATCTGCGTTCTGCTTTAGGTTTCGTGCTTTTTCCAATACTGCTTCGGTCGATGTCCAAAAGCCGTATGGGCCACTACTATCTGTGGTCAGAAGGTTACTTCCTACAAAACCATACGGCACTGCACCTTTACTATTCATAAACGCATGCACTAATGGTCGTTCCCGGATATCAGTATCTGCACAACCTATTATAGCCACTTTATAACCGGCTTCCTCTAAAGCTGTTCCCAACGCTCCCAATTGCACAGTGTAACCTAAATTAGCATTGGCGGCAGTTAAAGCTGCCAGCTCTGGCTGCAACACCGCCCCCAAACCGCTGCCCGTACGCCTTTCTTGAACTTCGGTTATTGTTCCTTCTTCTGTTGGCAAAGACTCTCCAACCATATAACCAGGTTGTGAACCTATAACCTTAGCTCGTGTCCCTGTGCCTAAAGTTAAGTAGGCACTATCGAGGTTCGCTCCACCGGCTACATTGGTATTCAAAAGAGCACAAGTTCCCTGCAAGAACATACTTTCTAGCTGCGGTAACTGCCCACCAACAACATCCTGTATGCGCAACCCATCAACACATAAAATAACTAATCGCGGCTGCGATGTAACTGATTTCGCTGCTATGGAAACTGGATTACCTATTACAACAAGAATAACAATCAGTAATAAATACCAGAGGATACTGGAGAAATACTCTCTCATGCCTTATAAGCTCCTTGATAAACACTGATGGTCTTACCGATCATAGCAGATGCCGAAAAGCATCTTTGAGCTCGCTTAATACCAGCCAAGCCCAGTCTCTCAGCCATAAGCGGGTTTTGTAATAACAGCGTCATAGCCGTTGCTAATGCTTCCGGTGTTTTCGGCGGGACTAATAATCCCGTCTCACCGTTAACTACCACTTCAGGAATGCCACCGGTCCAAGTGCTGATTACTGGTCGCCCCATGGCCATGGCCTCAATATTAACTAACCCTAATCCCTCCAAGGTAGAAGGCGTCACTAAAGCAAACGCTTCCTTAAACAGTTTCTCAGGCGAAGAAACATGACCTGTAAATACTACACTGTCACTAATATCTAATTTTCGTGCCAGTTTTTCTAACCGGCCACGATCCCTTCCGTCACCAGCTAGAATCAAGCGCATACCCATCTTATGAACCTTACACACCAGTCTCATCGCTTCTAACAAATACGCAAATCCTTTCTCTGGTACCAACCGCCCCATAGCCAATAAGACAGGAGCATCCGGAGAATACCTCAACGGTTGGGGAACAAACCTATCTAAGTCTATGCCATTAGGAATCACCGTGATCTTTTCTTTAGAT
>JAAYWY010000139.1 GCA_012516165.1 Bacillota bacterium | reverse complement strand
TTTACTTTAAATGAAAAGTTTTAAGGCCTTACAAGTTGGGAACCATGTACTTATGAAGAATATTAAAAATCGGAGTGTGATACAACTGACTGTATTTCAAGAGACAAAACTGAGCAAAGAGGTATTGGACGCTATAAACGCCATGGGCTTTGAGGAATTTACCCCTATCCAAGCCGAAACCATCCCATTGTCTTTACAAGGCCAGGATATTATCGGCCAAGCACAAACCGGCACCGGTAAAACGGCTGCCTATGGCATCCCTTTGGTGGAACGTTTAGATCCCAGCTTGGATCATGTCCAAGCCTTGGTGGTTACCCCCACCAGAGAACTGGCCATGCAAGTGGCCGCGGAATTAAATCGGATCGGCCAATTTAAGCAGGTTCGGACTCTACCCGTTTATGGCGGCCAGGACATTAATCGACAAATAAGGAGTCTGGCCAAGGGACAACACATTATCGTTGGCACACCTGGCCGCTTGCTGGATCACCTGCGGCGCCGTACTCTGCGTCTTAACCAACTGCAAACGGTGGTTTTGGATGAAGCGGACGAAATGCTCAACATGGGCTTTATCGACGACATTAAATCTATATTGAAGGAAATTCCTACCCAGCATCAAACCATGCTGTTTTCGGCCACCATGCCCCAAGCTATCAAAGACCTAGCCGAACACTTTATGCAGCAGCCAGAGATTATAACTATTAAGGCCAAGGAACTGACGGTGCCCAGCATTGAGCAATATTACTATGAAGTTAAAGAAAGTCAAAAATTTGATGTCCTCTGCCGTCTGCTGGATATTAATAATCCTGATTCGGCCATTGTCTTTGGCCGGACCAAGCGGCGAGTCAGTGAATTGGCTGAGGCCTTAAGCAAACGAGGTTACTCTGCCGACGGCATCCACGGTGACTTGACCCAATCCAAACGAGACAGCGTAATGCGGCTCTTTCGCGATGGCGCTATTGACATACTGGTAGCTACCGATGTGGCTGCCCGCGGCTTAGATGTCAGTGGGGTAACCCATGTCTTTAACTTTGATATCCCTCAAGATCCGGAAAGCTATGTACACCGCATCGGTCGCACCGGGCGAGCTGGGCAAACCGGTGAGGCTATCACCTTTATGACGCCGCGGGAAATAAACCAACTGCGAACCATAGAGCAACTGATCAAGCGCAAGATTGCTCGTCGTCCACTACCCACCTTGACCCAAGCCATAGAAGGGCAGCAACGCCTTACTGTGGAAAAACTCCTGCAAACCATAGATTCAAATGGCATTGAGCCCTACAAGGCCTTGGCCGAAACCTTGCTAGATGAAACCGATTCTGTCCTGTTATTAGCCGCTGCATTAAAATTGCTAACTAAAGAACCAGACACTACCCCGGTAGAACTTACAGCTGAAGAGCCCTTTAGAAAAAGGACTCCCCCCACGAAAAGAAATCGGCGTGCTCCAAGCAGAACATCCAAACGGAAACGTAACTACAAGGACAGTTGGCGGTAAGGTTAGGAAAACAAAGTCATGCTTAAAAACTCCATCCCCCATACGGATCCAAAGCAATGGACAGTGATTAGTCGTATGATGGGTTCCAGCGGTCCTGCTCCGTCATTTCATCACAATGCCTCTGCGCTTTCCACGATTTTCAGCCCCTGAGATATAGCCTTTTCATACAGTTCTTTATTTCTCTCATTCATTTCGCCATAGCTTTTCAAACAGTTGATTACCGTGTCGCAGGACTTCAGCCGCTGCAGCGCGCTTTGATAAACGCCCTCTCCAATCCGCTCGAACCTCTTTTCAAAAAACACCTCGCTTGCCAAATCGCAAGCAACCTGATAGTCGATATCATTTTCATGCAGGATACCCGTCACAAACGGTATCCTCTTTTTTTGAAGCGTTCGGTACTCAGCAATGCCTGTTCCGCCACCTGCTATCACAAAAACCTTTGGCTCGCCCTTTGGCCGCTCCATCTCAAAACTTCCGAACAGGGGATTATAGCTCCCGTTCGACAACTCGTACAGTTCATTGATAAGCTCCCTTTGAAATATCTCCTGCGGACTTCCGAAGTGTGTTATATATTCGCCCTTTACGCACATCACTAAATCGGATATTTTCTGTGCCATATCAAGCTCGTGGAGCGACATAATGACTGTTATATTCTGCTTTTCCGCCATAGTCCTTAAAATGTTAAGAAGCTCAAGTTCATATCGAACATCCAGAAAAGAGGTGGGTTCATCGAGTACGATGATCTGCGGCTCTTGGCAAATCGCTCTCGCAAGCAGGACCCTCTGCCGCTGTCCGTCGCTGACCTGGGTGAAATCTCTGTCCTTTAGTTCCCAGGCGTTCACAAGTTCCATCGCATTGCGAACCTGGAAACGATCTTGCTCCGAGAGTATGCCCAGCATGCCCGTATAGGGGTATCGTCCCGTCGCAACGACATCCTCGCAGGTCATAAGCTCCGTCTTGAGTCTTTCAGTCAATACGACGGCCACCTTGTAGGACATATCCTTATTGCTCATATCGTCTATGGATTGATTGTCGATATAAACTGTGCCGTAGATACTTTTTAAGTGTTTTGTTATGGTTTTCAGGATCGTGGATTTGCCCGAGCCGTTTGGACCAATAAGCGTCAGTATTTGACCCTTGCCCAGTTGTATTTCGATGTCCTTTATTAGAGGCTTCCCGTTATAACCCACCGTCAGCTGCTTTGTGTAGAAAAAGTATCCCATAATCAACCCCGCGCTCTCTGTTTTAACATGATGCCTATCACAATGGGCGCCCCGAGTACTGCGGTCACGGAGCTTATGCTAAGTTCTGTGGGAGCAAGAATAGTCCTCGCAATTAAATCGCAGCCCAGGCAGAAAATTGCTCCCCCCAAAAAGCATACTGGAATGACTATAAGCGGCTTTGAGGTTTTCAAAAATGATTTTACAAGATGCGGAACCGCTATCCCCACAAAGGAAATAGGTCCGGCAAACGCAGTCACGCAGGCACACAGTACGCTTGAGAGCAATACCAACATGACGCGGAACCACTTGATATTCACGCCCATATTCTGCGCGTAACTCTCGCCCAGCTGATAGGCGCCTATCGGTTTTGACATAAGAAATGCGATGACCGAGGTAATCAGCACCACCACCGCCATGACCCGCACATTCTCCCACGAAGTACCCGAAAAGCTACCGCGAGACCAGCTGTGCAAATTTACGATGCTTGCATCGTCCGCAAAGGTAATAACAAAGTCGGTGATTGCCGAGCATATGTAACCAATCATCACACCGCTGACGATCAGCATTGACGACCGCTCCACAGCCCTCGCTACCAAAAGAACAAATCCCATAGAAATCATGGCGCCGACAAAGGCCGCCGCAATTAAAACCCCAGAGCTGACCGTATGGTACTTACTGAGTACCATAACCATGACGATAGCCACCATCAACTTTGCGCCGGATGAAATGCCCAGCACATAGGGCCCGGCAATAGGATTATTGAAAAACGTCTGTAACAAAAAGCCCGACAGCGAGAGCGCGCCGCCGAGTATGATGCTCGCCATCATTCTGGGCAGCCTAAGCTTCCAGATTATTCCATAGTCTGTTTCGCTTCCGCCCTGGAAAAAAAGTATCTGGAAAATATCCTTTATCTGCACGGATACGCTTCCTAGATTGATATTCATTATAAACAACACGACAAAGAGGCCGGCGAATATCGCCAGCGTAATAGAATATCTTAAATGTCTTGTTGCTCTTTCGTTTTCCATATCCAATCACATCTTCCCTGTATGCTCTTGTCGCTTTCAGCACGGTTATTGCAGCCTGTACATAAAATTCAGCCTTGTCAGGCCTCCGTCGCTTTTGGTCAGCATCTGGTGGATATCTGAAATCATCAGTCCGAGCTGTGTGGTTTCCTGAAACAGGTTTTTGTCTGTGCACCAGACGTTGCCGTTTTGCACAGCTTTGAAGTCTTTAAGCAGACTGTTTTTACTTATAAGCTCTTCCAGAGAAGAAATCTCGCCGCCGATGGTGCTATTGTATATGATAAAATCCGCTTCCTTGGCCGTCGCGTAAAATTTCTCCATCTCAAGAGTTACCGTGCTCGTAGCGCTATTGGGGTCTCCTAGATTATTAAACACATAATTGCCGCCGGCGAGTTCAATCATTTTTGTCACATAGTCGCCCGATTTTCTGGCGACAGCATAGCCCGAGGAGCTAATATAAAAAAACGCCACCGTTTTCCCGGTGTTTTCCTGAATGGCAACGTCGTTTACATAAGCAGTCTGCTCATCAAAAAGTCGCTCGGCAACCGCTTCCTTGCCCATGAGCACCGCGTAAAGCTTTATCCACTCAGTACGTCCCAGCGGGTGCGATTCGTAGCTTGACTGGTCTATCAGCACCGGGATGCCTACCTCTTCCAGCTTTTCTTTTACTTCAGGAGCATGACTTATCATTGTGGATTCTATGGCCAAATTACACTCCTTGGACATAATAAGCTCATAGTCCGGCGCGCTGTATTTTCCCGCGTAGAGGATATCGCCAGCCTCCATTGCCGCTCTCGCATTTTGGATATACCAATCTTCGGCTTTTGAGCCTGATAGGCTGATATTGTCAATGGAATCCAGCGCGTCGAACAGGCACATCGCCGAAGTGGCAGCGAGATAGATGTTGTCGATAGGCTGGCGCAAGACCGTAATATCCGCGTCTATGCCTGCCGGAATCTCGCGATCCTGCGGAACGACCAGATACCTGCTGCCGTCGGATATCGTTATCAAGGCGTAACCGCCATTATAATAGTCCACGCTGAAATTCTTCGCATACTTAAGCTCCATACTGCTTGCTATCTCCCAGCCGTTCCCAAGGCCCTTTTTCCGAGCGTCAGGCAAATTGCCGGCGCACCCGGATAGCAAAGAAAGTATCAGTATTGCGCTTATTGTCAGGAGTACATATCGCTTTTTTCTCATTTCCCCAACTCCTATTTTTCCTCTGCCGTTTTGCGTTTCTTTGATCTTCGCTTCAAAGCGGCAATCAACAAACCAACCGCAGCCACAATAAGAGCGGCTGCCACCAAGACCGCGGTTCTGAGTGAAATCGGCACGGCTCTGTTGTCCGACAACGGCTTCATCGTCGCCGAATCGAAACGCAGCGTATAGTCGATTTCATGGGGCTCACTCATGGCAACAGTCTGGGCACTGACCACCATGTCCTCGTCCAGCAAAACCGGGATCTCAAACGCCGAATTCCCTTCGGTATTGACAGGATAATAGGTAATCCCGTCTACCAGCATATATTCGTAATAGGGGCTGCTCCATATGACGGCAGCCGTCGCCGCACCATTCGTAACGGTCAGTTTTGTCGGAGACTCCACCTTTGCTCGGCCAGAACCGCCAGACAGCACCACTTCTATCATGTACTGCCCGTCTGAAGGAAGCTCGGCCGCCAACGCCTGAACCGGCAGTATTATGACCAGCAACAGCATAGTTAAAAACAAGCCTTTTTTCATATGCATACCCCGCTTGCGAATAAACGTCGACATGTGAATAGGAGCGTCAAGGCAGTTAACCCAACTCTTATCTGCTATTTCTTATTCCACCGTAATTGCATCTTCGGGTATCATCTCGGACCCAAACACCAAAACCCTGTCGTACCACGTTTTCTTTCGGATGCTCCACGCGGCACAGTCGATGTCCTGGTTGAGCGCGGCTACCGGGACTTTATAAGTATACTTGCCATCAGCATTTTCCACAAAATAGATGCACTTGTCGTCCGTATCGGCAAGCGCCTCTTCACCGGTACCCATGTATAATTTCTCATAGCCGTCTCCGCTGAGCGTCAGGACAGCCGACATCTCTCCTCCCGCTACGGTGAGCTGTGCGTCGATAATCCGGAACATGGAGGAACTGGACGAAACTTCGATCTTGTACGTCCCGTCCTTAATCTGGTTCCCATAGATAGGCTTCGGTTTCTCACTCTCAACAGGAGCCTGCTCTTGGCTTGTGACAGGCGCGAGCGTCCCGCTTGTAGCAGGTGGAGTTTTGGCGCCGCAGCCGGTGAACATTATACAGGTAAGTACGGCTGCCAATAAAAAAGTTAATGTTTTCCTCATCATGTCATTCTCCTATAATCAAATCTATGTTTGCTGACAGCATATAAAATATACATATCATGCCGCTTCCGACCAGCTGACAAAAAAGCCAGCGGTCCGGAAGCGGCATATGGTGCAGCGCAAAGAAACAGGTAGATTACTATCTTTGCGCCGGATCCTTTTTTACTGAGCGATCATTTCGCCCGCATGTTTGACTATAAGATCCTGAATACCCGCGAACTGGCCAAGGCCCTTTATGACGCATTCGACCTCAAAACCTTCAGCCTCGAACGCTGTTTTCCAGGAGTCGTCTTCGTCACCGGCCATATCGTTGTTAGCGTGGTCGCCCGCAACTATCATGAGCGGCTCCAGCACAACCTTGGTCGCACCGGAAGCCTTAACAAGGGCAATAACGTCTTCCAAAGTGGGCGTAGCCTCAACCGTTCCAACGAAGTAGTTGTCGTAACCCGCGTCGGTCAGGCACTTTTGGAACTTTGCGTAGGTGGCGTTCGCCTCGTGCTCGGTGCCATGACCCATAAGTACGATTGCCGTCCCATCAACATCATAGGCTTTTGTTTCCGTCGTTATGACGGAGACAACTTCGTCATAATCCGCGTCAGAAGCCAGCAGTGGCTTGCCGAGCTTTAAACTGTCCAACTTGTCCTTATAGGTGTCAACTTCTTTGACAACGTCGTCGTACTCGAATCCGCTCATCACATGCGTAGGCTGTATTACGACCTCTTTTACGCCGTCGGCTACCAGCCGATCCATCGCTTCTTTTACATTGTCAATCTCAATGTTGTCGCGCTCTTTGAGCTTGTCAATGATGATCTGGCTTGTGAATGCGCGCCGGACCTCGTAGTCAGGGTAAGCTGTCTGCAGTGCCTTCTCAATTCCGCCTATGGACAAATCACGGTTGTCGTTGTAGCTAGTGCCGAAGCTAACTACCAACAGAACCTTTTTTGGCGCGTCAGGCGTGGAATTTGTGCCAGACGAACTCGCCGAATTTGTTGAGCAACCGGTCACCATCAATAAGCACAATGACAAAGTAAGCAACAGTGTTACAAGTTCTTTAGCGTGTTTTCTCATTCTTGATTCTCCTTTTTATTGTTTATTTTTTTGTCGCTGGTGAGAAGCCTTGATGAAAAATATTTCCGGAAAAAACAAAACCGAAGACAACAAAAAACGTCTGCAATCAGCTTGCAGACGTTCGTTTCTGTAAAAAACCGCGCCATACCCAAAGATGGCAAATATGTTTTTTGCATACGCGTGGCCCCGGTTATCCGCAGAGCTGTATGCGCCGCGCAAATTGCGCGGGCAGGAAACAGGCAAGTATTCTGGCTTATCGCCTGCGTCAGTTTAAAAACGCAACTTTTGGCGCCTTCCCAGAATCTCATCCAGTGGCATCAGCCAAAAGCATCGGCGAATTACAGCAACGGCCTTGCGTGGGATTCACACCCAACTTCCATGACCTGTATCCAATATTCCATTTAAGTCCAGTATAGCACCGAAAGAATTATTTTGTCAAGGTTACGCGATCATGATTCGGATTCGGCTTTTCTCTGCACAGACTGCAGCCGCAATACCCTAACCGCTATAGCTTAAGCCTGGCCCCGATGGCAGGCGGCGAAGTGCCCGGGGCTGCAGGCGATAAGTTCGGGCGACTCTAGTTCGCAGATCTTGCCTACTTTGGCGATACAGCGAGGATGAAAGCTGCAACCTGGCGGTGGATCAAGAGGCGATGGCACTGAGCCGGTTAGCAGTATCTTTTTCTGATTAGGATCCCGCTTGATCTGAGGCATGCTACTAAGGAGAGCTTCGGTGTAGGGGTGAACTGGATGGTTAAAGACTTCTTCGGTATTTCCCAGTTCGACGATTTTTCCCAGATACATCACTGCCACCCGGTCACATAGATAGCGAACCACGGACAAGTCGTGGCTAATGAACAAATACGTTAGCTGATGACGAACCTGCAGATCTTGAAGTAAGTTTAGTATCTGAGCCTGGACCGATACATCCAGCGCCGACACTGGTTCGTCGCAAACAATAAATGACGGTTGCATAGCCAAGGCGCGGGCAATGGAAACCCGCTGCCTTTGGCCGCCGCTAAATTGGTGGGGGTAACGGTCCATATGATATTTATTGAGCCCCACTTGCTCTAGCAGCCGCTGGATTGCTTCTTCTAATTCTTTAGGGTTATATCTGTCCCGAACCTTCAAGGGTTGGGACAAGATTTCGCGCACCGTCTTGCGGGGATTGAGAGAAGCATAGGGGTTTTGAAACACCATTTGCACTTGGCGATAAAAGGCCACCGGATTGGTTTTTTTAAGCTGAAATACGTCCTGGCCGGCAAAAGTTACGCTACCGGCGGTAGGTTCGTATAGCCCCACTAAGGTACGACCAAGGGTGGTTTTCCCGCAGCCGCTTTCCCCTACTAATCCTAAGGTCTCCTGATTGTGGATAACAAAGTCCACTCCATCCACTGCCCGCACCCACTGGTCCTTTGTCCCCGTCAGTAGTTTGGCCACGAGCGACCGCTGAACAGGAAAATGTTTTTTCAGATCTTTTACTACTACTAGTGCTTCGGTCACCGGCCGTCCTCCTTCCTACGTCAACCGCCAACAGCAGGCAGCATGATTGGAACTAACCTTTACCCACGGCGGCGCTTCTTCCCGGCAAATATCGGTAGCTATATCGCAGCGCGGGTTAAATGGACAACCTGAAGGCAATTGAGCCAAATCGGGCACGCTGCCGGGGATGGGAGTAAGCGGCGAGCCCTTAGGTACTAAATAGGGCAATGAACGCAGCAATCCCTTAGTATAAGGATGCAGCGGCTCGGAGATAACTGTCTCGGCCGGTCCTAGTTCCATGAGTTGGCCAGCATACATTACCGCCAGCCGCTGACAAAACTCTGCTGCCACAGCCAAGTTATGGGTGACCAAAATAATACCTGTCCCATCTCTCTGATTGATTTGGCGCAGTAGATCCAAAATCTGAGCCTGAACAGTAACATCTAAAGCCGTGGTTGGCTCATCGGCCAACAGCAGCTGAGGGCGGCACGATAAGGCAATAGCGATAATAGCCCGCTGCTGCATGCCGCCGCTGAACTGGTGGGGATATTCCTCCAACCGTTCTTCCGGAGCAGGAATGCCCACATCTTGTAGAAGTTTTATTACTTCTTCTTTGATTAGGTCCGAAGAGGAGCGGGAAAAGAAAGTTTTCTTTTACTGCTCTAAAATATTATGGACCCGAAGGGCCTCAGCCACCTGTTCTCCCACTTTAAACACTGGATTTAACGTGGTCAACGGGTCTTGAAAGATCATGGCAATTTGGCGACCGCGTATCCGCCTTAGTTCATGACCGCTAAGTTGTAGCAGATTCTGGCCTTGAAAATAAATTTCGCCCGCCACTATCTGGCCTGGGTACGGTACAAGTCCCATTATGGCCAATAAAGTCATGCTTTTGCCGCAACCGCTCTCACCCACTAAACCAAGTATCTCCCCAGAGTCGAGAGTAAAGCTTACGTCGTTTACTGCTTTCACTATCCCGCGTCGGCTAGGGAAATGAACAGCTAAGTTTTCTACTATCAGCAATGGTCCACCCCCTACTCTACTTTAAGACGTGGATCGAGAATGTCGCGAAGCCCTTCACCAAACATATTGGTGGCCAAAGCCAAAAACATAATAGCTAGGCCGGGAAAAGTGGCTACCCACCAGGCACTAAGCATATACTCGCGGCCTGTGTTTACCATGGAACCCCAAGCCGGAATACGTGGCTCTACGCCTAAGCCCAGAAAACTAAGCGAGGCCTCGGTTACGATCATATGGGCTAGTCTTAAGGTAGCCAGTACAATAAGGGACGGCTCAATATTAGGAAGAATCTCCCGAATTAAAATGCTCCAGTCCGACTGCCCGCTGAGACGGGCAGCTTCTACATATTCTTTGGTTTTCTCAACCAATACCTGCCCACGAACTAAGCGGTAGAATTCTACCCAGCCTTTGAAGCTAAGGGCTAAGATCAAATTAGTCATTCCTGGTCCAATGGCAGCCATAACAAAAATAGCAAATATCAGATACGGGAACGCCAACAAAAGATCGCTCAGGCGCGACAGTATATTATCGAGGCGCCCTTGAAAATATCCGGCCACCAGACCTAAGCCGGTTCCCATAATAAGGGAGAAGGTCACCGCCAAAAAGCCCACCGTGAGCGATACCCGGCTGCCATAAATAATCCGCGACAAAAGATCGCGCCCCACTTCATCACAGCCCAGGATATAGCGCCAGTTGCCGCTAATCCAGGCCGGGGGTAAAAGTCGCACCGACAGCTCCCCAGCATATGGATTTTCTGGCGCAATCTTAGGAGCAAACAAAGCCATAGCTATATAAAGCAGCATAACTAAGCCACCAATTAAAGCCGAGGGATGAGCCACTACTTCGCTCAAAAACCAACGGCACTTATTGGCCACCAATCCCAGCCGAATGCGCCACAGATACTGCTCATTCTCTAACCAACTGCTAAAGCCATCTCGCTTTATTACTAAAAAATCAGATGTTGGTTTGAAATCCATGTGTCCACCCCCTATAAGCTAATCTTGGGATTGATACAGGTATATAAAATGTCAGCTATGAGATTCATGACAATAAAGGTAAAGGCAAATATCATCACTGCACCTTGTACCAATGGAAAGTCGCGACGGAGTATAGCATCCACCACTAATCGTCCTACCCCTGGCCAACCAAACACCGTTTCCACAATCATGTTGCCAGCCAAAAACCCACCCGCCTGAATAGCTACCACTGTCACAGTGGGAATAAGGGCGTTTTTCAAAGCATGGCGACCGATTACAATGAATTCAGGTAAACCTTTGGCCCGGGCCAGGGTAATATAATCTTGGCGCAACACTTCCAGCATGCTGGAGCGCACCATACGGGCTATGGTGGCCGACATAGTAGCCCCCATGGTCAGGGCTGGTAAAAACAAATGCCGCAGGGCAGAGATAAAAGCCTGGGGATTTCTGGTGATAATGCTATCCAACAGATAAAGCCCTGTTATCTTATCAAGATGTATCCCGTAATCTAGGCGTCCCGAAGTGGGAAACCAGCCCAATTTAACCGAAAACAGTAGGATGAGGATAATTCCCAGCCAAAAGCTGGGCAAGGATAAACCAAAGAAAGAGATGCCCATGCTAACACGGTCAAAAGTTGAGTTTTGTTTTACCGCCGATAAAATACCAATGGGCAAGGCAATGATAAGGGCTAGCAAAAAACTCATGGTCGCCAGTTCCACTGTGGCTGGCAGACATTCTTTTATCAGCTGGCCAACTGGCATTCGTTTGGTAATGGAAGTGCCCAAATCGCGGTGCAATAATTCAGTAAGGAAATATTTTAACTGGGTAAGCAGCGGCTCATCCAAGTGAAATTCCTGCCTCAAAAGCTCTATCTCGGCTTCCGATACATGGCCCGATTCGCCCATCATCATATCCACCGGGTCGGCTGCCGGTGTAAGGCGCATGAACAAAAACACAGCTATTGCTACTCCCAGCATAAGCGGAAAAGTAAGCAATGTACGCTCTAAAACTTTAGTCCAACGCATAAGATGCCTCCTTTCATGCCAAAGACTGTCAGACTGTATTACTGTATTAAAGTTACTAAATAGAGGATGGTCAACATTATCATCCTGAGCATAATCAACATTGTCATCCTGGACACGATTAACATTATCATCCTGAGCATAATCAACATTGTCATCCTGAGCGAAGCGAAGGATCTTGCGAAGCGAAGGATCTTGCGAAGCGAAGGATCCAAGACCCTTCACTACGTTCAGGGTGACACAAAAAGATTTCCACCCGGTCTGGCGGGCCCAGGCTAGTTAAGGTCTACATAAACTTACTGCCCATTTGACATTCGGTTCCATATTGAGCAGGCCCAGGCTAGTTAAGATCTACATCGTGTAAATTGATACGGTTATCGGGGCTCGGCTCCCAGTTAACCACATTGGCACGGCATGCCTCTATCTCTTGACTGGTATAACCAAATGCCCAGGGAGCATCGTCAAAGATTAACTGCTGAATCTGACGGTAGATTTCAGCCCGCGCTGCCTCGTCGGTGGTCACAGCAGCTTTAGCTAACAGAATATCAAACTGGGGGTTGTCGTATTGTGAATAGTTGCCCCGCGCTCCCGGGGTAAATTTGGGTTCAAACAAGTCGTAGGGCTCCATGGTGGAGTTGCCCCAGCTGCCAAAAGAAGCCTGGCGTTCACCCGCCCTGAGCAACGGTTTTAAAACACCGCCGTCCCAAACGCGAACAGTGGCTTTTATGCCCACCTCGTTTAACTGCTGAGCTATGGCTTCGGTAACATCTTTAAATTCTGATTCGCAGTCAATAATAAGGTTAAAGCCGCTCTGATAACCGGCCTCGGCCAAAAGATCCCGTGCCTTATCCGGCGCATATTCATAACCCTTAATTTGGTCATTGTAGCCAAACGAACCGGGGATGGCAGGGCCTGGAGAACGGATAGCATATCCTTCTAGGACATTATCAATAATGTCATCCCAATTAATAGCGTGATTAATAGCTCGGCGCACGCGGATATCATCCAAAGGCTTCTTGGTCACATTAAGTTCCAGAAAAAACACCCTGGTACCGGTAGCCGTTTTCACTTGCACATTAGGGTCCGCCTTCAGCTGGTCTACCAAATGGGGCGGTACAGCCTGAATAATATGCACCTCACCTGACTGCAAAGCTGATACCCGCGTGGCTGTCTCCGGCAATACCCTAAACACTGCCGTTTTGACCGGAGCTGGACCCACCGGATGAAGATCAGGCGAGCCTCCGTAATAGTCATCGTAGCGTTCCAATACTACCTCTTCATCCAGGCTACCTTGCACAAAACGGAAAGGACCTGTGCCTACCGGGTTTTGGGCAAAATAGGCAGAACCATGCTCTTCAATATATTTTTTGGGCACCATTTGATGGTGCGGCAAGATTCTGAGGAAAATAGGCCATGGTTCCTTGAACACGAATTTTACCGTATAATCATCTAATTTTTCTACCCGCTCCATGGGCCCCACCATGCCGGTCCGGGGCGACGATTGCCCATCAATGGAGCCTGGTTTCAAAATACGCTCAAAACTAAATACCACGTCATCGGCAGTAAAAGGATCGCCATTATGGAACGTAACCCCTTTACGCAGCTTAAACACCCACTCGGTAGGCGAAGGGTTTTCCCAAGATTCTGCGAGTTCGGGTACAATTTCCATATCGGTGGTGCGGGTAACTAAACCATCAAATATATTTCGCACCACCGTCTCGCTAACACGATCCCGGTACAGCGCCGGGTCCAAACTGTCAATAGACTGTTTAATCCCTACAACTATTATCTTGTCTGCTGGTGCCGCTTCCGGCTTCGGTCCACCACAGCCGCCTAAGAAAACAGCCGCCGTCAAACTCAGAACCATAACCACCAACCACCGAGATCGTCTCACTGTTTTTCCCTCCTAATTGTCATAATAGTGCCAATTATGGCAGAGTAAAAGGCACACTTTCACCTAGGATGACGAACACAAAAAAGAAGTCCTTCTTCCGTTGTGTTAGTCCGCCCTATAATAATTAAGCAGCGCCTCAACTCCAAAAAACTAATATTTTTACCAATAACAACCCTAGGCAACGCCGGGCACAACCCCGGCTTCTTCTCGGATATTTACAGAAAGCAACATGCAAAAGTCACCAAAAATATATAGCTGCTATAGCTACGACCTATAACTAGTATAACTGATACCGGCAACTTATAGCAACTATATATATACCCGCCAACTTTATTATAATAGATAATTTTAGTTTTGGCACTACTTATATTCGCTTTCGGAAAAAAAATTCCTGCTGCCAACGCTACCACTTTATTAGACCAAAATTCGCCATCCCAAACTGCCTTGATAAGCGCATTGTCCTCTGTAAGCTGAGCCACCACACCGGCAGCGGAACCCACTATTTTCTAGCGACGCCAAAACTCACACTTTTTCGCCTTTGTAAACTAGTTGTCACACAAGTGCATTGCCAATTATAGACTGCCGCTTAGTTTTAGCGCAAAATAAACCGCCCTTCGTCCCTGACTAACCACCAGAGAGGGATTCCCGGCGGGATAAAAGCCAAGATGAAATTCACCTCGGGCTATTACTTACTTTATTACTTCTTTATTACTTACTTAAAAATATAATCGAACAGGGCCAACCGTGTCAAGAGGGCGAAATGTTGCGCAAGCCCTTGCCAACAGCTATTGGGGTAGAGTATAATTACACTAGCGAGCGGAAGTAGCTCAGTGGTAGAGCATCGGCTTCCCAAGCCGAGGGTCGCGGGTTCGAATCCCGTTTTCCGCTCCATTTTTTATACCCAAAATAAATAATGGCTACTAGATTCCCGGCACTGGGAGAGTGCCGGGATTTGTTTTTCCTGTTAGTTTTCGCCTTACGTTTACTGCTTTTTAAACCTGCTGGAACCTAAGTAGTTTTAACTACTGTAAAAGGAATTAACAACGAAAGTGTAGAACTCTTACAGCGAAGATACTCGCGATTTACGTTCTGCAACCCCCACTTGAATGAAGTAAACAGAAAGCGGTGTTTACTCTGAAACCACAAGCTGCTGTTCTTTTGGGCGTACTGGCTGTTTCCTTTGCCACCCCACTCATTAAATTATCTGCTGCCCCGGCAGCAGTGATCGCTTTTTATCGGCTGTTTCTAGCTGCGTTGGCTACGCTGCTCTTGGCCCGAGGCAAGCTGGAGCCTGTACCCCAGCGCTTTAGGTGGTATATTTTTCTGGCTGGTATTTTCCTCGGCCTGCACTTTGCTGTGTGGATTGCTTCCCTCAGTTTTACCAGTGTGTTAAGTTCGGTGGCTTTGGTTACGCTGCAGCCGGTAATTGTGGCTGTGGCTTCCCATTATTTCTTCAAGGAACACCTGCCGCTTATGGCTTATTTGGGTATTGCTTTGGCCTTAGCTGGCGGCCTTGGGGTAGCTGCAGCCGATTTCTTCACCCAAGGTGGTAATTTGTACGGTGACCTGCTGGCTTTTTTAGGTGCTGTCTTTATCTCTGGGTATCTAGTACTGGGCCGTTTTGTCCGCAACTCCATTGGTACCTTCACCTACACCTTTTGGGCTTATTTGTTCGCCGCCTTGAGTCTCCTACCTTTAATTGGGGTTAGACATATACCTTTAGCTCCCTATCCCCTCGCCGATTGGCTGATCTTTGCCGCTCTAGCTTTAGTTTGTACTTTACTAGGCCATTCCGTATTCAATTGGGCCCTGGCCTACCTTTCCCCCACCACTGTTACCGTGGCCATCTTAGGCGAACCGGTGGGGGCCTGTTGGTGGGATTATCTTTTCTTTGGTCAACTACCAAATCCGCCACAGCTTATAGCTGGGGTTTTGCTTATGGGTGGGGTTGCGTTATTTTTGATTGCAGCCAACAGCTCCAGTAACCATGCAAAAAATGCAATGGCGAAAAAGCATGTGAAGATATTTCCATAACTGGAGGGGGATAAATAATGAGTGCTGAAATTATTGGAGGCGCAGATGGGCCTACTGCTATCTATGTTACTTCATCTGTTAATTGGTCGTTAGTAATAGGAGTAACTATTGTAATAGTTGGAGGCACAATTGCTTTTTTACGTTGGAAAAAGAAAAAATAGAATTCTTTATGCTGAATTTTTGTAATTGCTGCGCAGGGAGGGTTTAAGATGGAATTTGATCCCTTATCCTATCACTATCTGGCCCGAAGAAATGTGGTTTATAGCAAAAAGGGTATGGTGGCCACTGGCCAGCCGTTGGCCGCTCAAGCTGGCTTGGAGATACTAAAGCTTGGGGGCAACGCCATCGATGCTGCTGTGGCTACAGCAGCCTGTCTTACAGTGGTGGAACCCACGGGAACGGGTATTGGCGGCGATGCGTTTTGTCTGGCCTGGATTAAAGGACAGCTCTATGGGCTAAACGCCAGCGGCCCGGCACCGGCTAGCATCTCTATCGAAAAGCTCCAACAAAAAGGATATGACGAAATCCCTGCCCTAGGTTGGGTTCCTGTAACGGTGCCCGGAGCCCCTTCCGCTTGGGCTGAGCTGGTGACCCGCTTCGGCCGCCTGCCGCTGACCAAAGTCCTGGCCCCAGCTATTCGCTACGCTGAAGAAGGTTATCCGGTAGCCCCAGGAACAGCCGAACAGTGGGCCAAACGCTATCAACGCTATGCTAAGGAAGCTAAGGGTGAGGAATTTCAGTTTTGGTTTGATACCTTTGCTCCCCATGGGCGAGCTCCCTCCCCTGGCGAGATATGGCGCTCACCTGATCATGCTAAGACACTACAGCTTATCGCTGAAACAAACGGCGAAGCTTTTTACCGCGGTGAGCTGGCCGAGAAAATAGACGCTTTTTCCCGTTCCTACGGCGGCTATATTCGTCAAGAGGATTTAGCTGCCTTCCAACCAGAATGGGTGCTGCCCATCAGCGTAAACTACCGCGGCTACGATGTCTGGGAACTGCCGCCTAACGGTCAAGGGTTGGTAGCCTTGTTAGCCCTTAATATCCTTCGGGGATTTGAATTTGAGCACAAGGAATGCGTGGACACGTATCATCGGCAAATTGAAGCTATAAAGCTAGCTTTCGACGCTGGTTTTCACTCTATTGCTGATCCGCGTAAAAAAGACATTGACATAAGCGACTTGCTGACGGAAAAATACGCCCACAACCACCGGCTTAAAATTGGGGACCGGGCTCGCTCCCCCCAGGCTAAGAAGCCTTTTTTGGGCGGTACTGTTTATTTAGCTACCGCCGATGAGCAGGGGAATATGGTGTCTTATATTCAAAGCAACTATACCGGTTTTGGCTCCGGCTTAGTGGTCCCTGGCACCGGTATCGCCCTACACAACCGTGGTCACTGTTTCTCCTTTGACCCCGATCATGTTAACTCTCTGGAACCCGGTAAAAGACCGTATCACACCATTATTCCTGGTTTTCTAACCAAAGGGGATGTGCCCATTGGACCTTTTGGTATAATGGGCGGCTTGATGCAGCCGCAGGCCCATGTCCAGGTACTAATGAATACCATTGATTTTGGTTTAAATCCGCAAGATGCTTTAGATGCCCCACGTTGGCAATGGATTAAAGATAATACAATAGAGATAGAACAGCAATTCCCCCGGCATCTGGCCCAACAGTTAGAGCAGCGCGGACACAAGGTGCGTATCGGTCTGGACCCGGCACCGTTTGGGCGCGGGCAAATTATCTGGCGAGGCCAAAATGGTGTATATTGTGGCGGCACCGAGTCCCGGACCGATGGCTGTATTGCCGCCTGGTAGTAAGTAATGGAACAAGGAGGAACAGTTAGCGTGACTTCGCTATTAGCGTTATTGCGCGAAGCCTTTAGGTGTCGTGCTTCTGACCTACACCTTACAGCAGGCATGCCGCCAATGTTTCGCATTGATGGCTGCCTAGTATCTACATCGCTAGCTCAGCTCACCTCTCAGGAAATAGCAGCTTTGGCCCAAGAAATCATGACAGAAGCTCTTTGGGAGCAGTACCTAAATCAAGGTGAACTAGACTTCCCCTATTCGGTGCCGGGAGAGGGACGGCTAAGGGTAAATGCCTTTCGGCAGCGCGGCGGCCATGCTTTGGCTATTCGTCTGATAGCCAAAGCTCCACCAACGCTGGAAGAGCTAGATATGCCATCCATTGTAAGAGAACTAGCGCTGGGCACCCAAGGACTAGTTCTCGTGACCGGTCCCAGCGGGAGCGGTAAATCCACCACCTTAGCCGGTATGATCAACGAAATCAACTATACTTGTAGCTCACATATCATTACTCTAGAAGAGCCCATAGAATTTGTACACTCCCCAAACAAAAGCATTATCCACCAACGAGAGGTAGGGCGTGATACAAAAACATATGCCAGCGGCCTACGTGCTGCGCTCAGAGCAGACCCTGATGTGATTTTGATCGGTGAAATGAGGGACTTAGAAACTATCTCTGTTGCCATTACCGCTGCCGAAACGGGTCATTTGGTATTATCTACCCTACATACCAAAGGTGCTGCCCGCTCTATTGACCGCATAGTGGATGTATTCCCACCCCACCAACAAAACCAGATCCAGCTCCAATTATCTAATGTGCTCGCTGCCATTATCTCTCAAGAGCTGCTCCCCCGCCAGGACGGGAAGGGGCGTGTAGCCGCCCAGGAAATTATGATAGCTACCCCGGCCATTCGCAACTTGATCCGCGAAGGGAAAACCCACCAAATCGACTCCATGATCCAAATCGGCGGCGGGTACGGTATGATCACCATGGATCAAGCCCTGGCTAACCTCTACCAGCAAGGGGTAATAACGCACGAACAAGCTGTAGCCCATTCTAACGTTCCTCAATCAATATCAGGATAAAATTTGGGATTGACTTGTAAATATAGTTGTGTTAGATTCAAATAGTTAGATGGCTAACTATTTTTGTTTTTTATAAGGACACATTTTCTCATAAGGAGTGCCTGAATAATGAACTATAATACTGGCAATGCTTTGGACGAGAAATTCAATGCTCTATTATTTCAGATTATGAGGCTCCATTATATCCGTGTGCATAATCTCATGAGCCAACTTGGTCTGTCACGGGGACAACCTCCGATCCTAAAGCTTCTATGGGAAAAAGACGGTCGCTGCCAACGCGAACTAGGAGAAATACTACATCTGCGCCCAGCCACAATAAGCGTCATCCTGAGGCGGATGGAAAAAAGCGGATTGGTAAAGCGACAAGCTGATCCGAACGATCGGCGGGTATCCCGGTCCTACCTTACCCAAAAAGGCAGGGAAATACAGTCGGCAGTAGAACAGGCTTTGCAAGTATTGGAAGACGAATGTTGCCAAGGATTCGCGCCAGAAGAAAAAACTCTACTCTCCCATTTTCTACTGAGAATCAGAAATAATCTCCTACAGGCCAACAATGGTCCCGCTTGGCAGTAATATAAACCCCAATTGACACACTAGAGAGGATGATATGTAATTTGATCGGGCTTTTATATAAGTTTCTTAAACCTCACTGGAAAGCCGCTCTTTTGGCGCCTATCCTGATGTTTATAGAGGTCCTGGCTAATCTCTGGCAGCCAACCCTTATGGCCGCCATAGTGGATAAAGGAATAGCTACCGGGGATATTGCCTTTATAATTCACACCGGGCTTAAAATGATCGGCGTTGCTCTGCTGGGAGTTATAGGTGGAATTGGTTGCACTATAACGGCCAGCATTGCCAGCCAAAGCTTTGGGGCTGACCTTCGCGAAGCTGTATTTAAAAAGGTTCAGACTTTTTCCTTTGCTAATCTCGATAAAATTAAAACCTCGTCTCTAATTACCAGACTCACCAACGACGTGGTACGAATGCAAAATGTAGTCTTAATGTCTCTGCGCATGCTTGTCCGAGCGCCGCTGATGTGTATAGGCGGGATAGTTATGGCCGTTGTCTTAAATGCCCGCCTTACGCTGATCTTGCTGGTGGCTATACCTATTTTGCTGATTTCTCTTGTTGCCGTCTCCCGCCGGGCTTTTCCCCTTTTTGCTAAGGCACAACAAAGCCTAGACCGGGTTAATGCCATCATGCAGGAAAACTTAGCCGGGATTCGCGTGGTTAAGGCTTATGTAAGATCTGACCGGGAAAAAGCTCGGTTTGGCCAATCCAGCCGCCAGCTGCGGGATATCACCGTACAGGCATCGCGGATTATAGCTGTTGCCATGCCGATTATGATGTTGGTTATGAATTTTAGTATTGTGGCTGTTATCTGGTTGGGCGGTCTTCAAGTCACCAGGGGACAGATGCAGGTGGGCGAAATTATGGCCTATATTAACTATCTAACCCAAATTCTCTTCTCCTTATTAATGGTGGGCATGTTATTTATGATGCTGTCCCGAGCCCAAGTCTCCGCCGCCAGAGTAAGCGAGGTGCTGACAACCAAAGTAGATATCCAAAACACTCCCCATGCCGTTGACCACCCCATTAAGTCTGGCCGCGTGGAGTTTCAGAACGTTTCTTTTCGGTATCCACAGGCTGCAGGACCACCGGTGCTGAAAAATATTTCTTTTATAGCCGAGCCGGGAACCACCGTTGCCATTTTAGGCGCAACCGGAGCCGGGAAATCCACTCTGGTGAATCTAATACCTCGCCTTTATGAACCGACGGAAGGCAAGGTACTGATAGATAAAACAGATGTACGGGACATTAAGCTGGAAACCCTCAGGGGCAGCATTGGGATGGTGCTACAAGAACCCACCTTATTCTCAGGCTCCATCAAAGATAACATTAAGTGGGGCCAAGAAAATGCCTCCGATGAAGAAGTAATAGCCGCAGCCAAAGTGGCCCAAGCCCATGACTTTATCATGAGTTTACCAGAAAAATACGATACCAAGCTGGGGCAGCGGGGCGTTAACTTATCGGGCGGACAAAAGCAGCGGATCGCTATTGCTCGGGCCGTTATTAAGCAGCCGCCGATCCTTATCTTGGACGACAGTACCAGTGCCGTGGATATGGGAACTGAAGCTCGGATCCAACAAGCTCTAAAAAAAGCCACCAAACAGAGCACCTGCTTTATTATTGCTCAGCGAATCAGCGCCGTTTTACATGCCGATAAAATCATCGTCCTGGAAGACGGCCAGATAGAAGCCCTGGGCACCCACGAACAGCTGCTTAAAACCAGCGCTGTCTACCAGGATATTTACCGCTCACAAATAAGAGAGGGGGCGGATATCAGTGCCTGATAGCAAAGTAAAAACCCCGCTACCCCCAAGAGGTCCAGGAGGGGGCGGGGGCAGAGGCGGGCCTCAGCGCTTTATGTTGGGTTCCAAGGCCAAGGATGTTAAGGGGACTGGTCAACGGTTATGGCGTTACCTTCATCAGGAGAAAAAACAGCTAGTTGCGGTGTTTCTTCTGGTTATAGCGGCTTCGGTGTTGAATCTTATCAGCCCATTTTTGATCGGGCAAGCTATAGACCACTATATTGTACCGCGAGACTTTCGGGGATTAGCACGCATCTCGGCTATCATGTTAGTGGTATACCTCTTGGCAGCTATGCTCACTTGGATTCAACAATATCTAGTAGCTGGTATAGCTCAAGATATTGTGCTGAGGCTGAGGAACGAACTATTTGCCAAGATCCAAACTCTCCCTCTCCAATTTTTTGACCGCCAACCCCACGGTGAGTTAATGAGCCGCATAACCAACGATATTGAAAACATCAATCTGTTTCTAAGTACCGGCATAACCCAAGTGTTCTCCGGTATCACCATGCTGGTGGGTACCCTTGTGGCCATGTTGTGGCTCAGCCCGCTTTTAACTGTCTTTACGCTTCTGGTAATACCACTTGTTACTATTGTCCTTAAAAATATAGCTACGCAAACAAGAAATCTGTTTGTAAATCAACAAGAAAAGTTGGGACAACTAAACAGCATAATTGAAGAAACCCTGACCGGCCAACGGGCCGTCAAAGTATTTGTTCGGGAAGAAAAGGTGTTGGAGCAATTTGCCGCTGCCAATGAACAGCTTAAAACAGTAGGGATTAGGGCCCAAATCTTGTCCGGTATAATCCCGCCCCTCATGAATATGTTCAATGGCTTAAGTTTTGCTATTGTCGCCGGTGCTGGCGGATTGTTGGCTGTAAGAGGAATTATAACTGTTGGCGTAATTGCCAGCTTCACCAATTACGCCCGGCAGTTTACCCGACCGATAAACGAACTGGCCAACCAATTTAACCTGGTCCAATCGGCCCTGGCCAGTGCGGAAAGAGTGTTCGAAATTATGGACCAAAGCCCGGAAGAGGATACCCCTTTAGGACTGGTACCGCTAAAGGATGTTCGAGGAGAAGTTAAGTTCGACCATGTAACCTTTGGTTACCAGCCTGATGTACCTGTATTAAAGAATATCAATCTCTCGGTAAAACCAGGTGAGGTCATTGCCCTAGTTGGCCCCACTGGTGCTGGTAAAACAACTTTTGTTAACCTGTTAGCCCGCTTTTATGATCTAAGCGAAGGGACTATTTATATCGACGGGCAGGATATAAGTACCGTCCAAAGAGATTCGCTCAGATCACAGCTCGGCATTGTTCTACAAGATACACACCTCTTCTCCGAGACCGTGCGGGAAAATATCCGCTACGGAAAGCTCACAGCCACCGATGCCGAAGTAGAGCAGGCTGCCCGCTTAGCTCAGGCCGAACCGTTTATAGTAAGGCTGCCCGCCGGATACGACACCGTGCTATCCGAAGACGGTGGAAACTTGAGCCAGGGACAGCGCCAGCTGTTGTCCATTGCCCGAGCCATATTGGCCGATCCAGCCATATTGATCCTGGACGAAGCCACCAGCAGCGTGGACACCCGTACCGAACTTCAGATCCAAAAGGCCATGCTCAATCTTATGCAGGGCCGCACCACGTTTGTCATCGCCCACCGCTTGAGTACCATCCAAAACGCAGACCATATCTTAGTGATTAACCAAGGACAGATTATTGAAAAAGGAACCCACGAGGAGCTCCTGCGGGCCAAGGGCTTTTATTGGGACCTTTACATGAATCAGTTTCGCTACCAAGCCTCGTAAAAAGACTCTGTCGGACAGAGCCCCTCTCCTGATATGGAAGGGCCATGTCAAGACTCGCTGAAGGCCGGCCTCACATAAGAATCTGCACGTTATTTGTTCCGGGAGGGCGCGGAGGCCCTCCTCTACCAGTAGGTTCCAGTTTATTGCAGGGGCGATTCTGTGGTCGCCCGGTTCCCCTATGCTCCAAGCCAGTACAAAGACCGGCCCATGGCTACATCTGTGTAGTACAGGCCTTGGTAGCCGGACAGTCTAGCACGGAAGCCGGTTATATAAGGACCCTGCACGTTATTTGTTCCGGGAGGGCGCGGAGGCTCTCCCCTACCAGCAAGTTCCAGTTTCTTGCAGGGGCAGCTTGCATCCGAAGAATGACCTTCTGTGCCCGTCCGGTTCCAATTGCTCTTTTGAGCAGGTCGGCTGAAGGGTAGGGCTGGGTGGTAGCGAATAATGCTATAAAGAAGAACACACCGTCACCCACCGCCGACTGCGGTAGCGACCTATTAACAATGTAGCACGCAGACAAAAGTCCACCACTGTTATTATCCACACGGACCATAGGGGCCACTTAAAAACAACTACTGCCAGTAATACCAACGGCAGCCGCAACACCCAATTCCCCAGCAAAGCAACCCGGAATGGGTAGCGGGTATCGCCAGCTCCACGCAGTGATCCTGCCATTACTTGTTCTAAGGCAATGGGCATTTGTTCCAAAGCAGCGATACGAATACAGGTGGCCGCCAATTGCACTACATTAGGGTCATTGGTAAAAAAGCGGGCGATAAAACCAGGAAACAGGAAAAATATAGCCCCCATAACCCCCATTACAATCAAACTATAGTGGGCTGTTAAACCACCGCTTTTGAAAGCCCCATCTTTATCTCCGGCTCCTAAGTGCTGACCGACAAGAGTTGAGGCCGCAATGGCAAAACCAAAGCCCGGCATATAAGAAAACGATTCAGCTGTTATGGCTATCTGGTGGGCGGCTAGCGCTGTGGTACCAAGCCGCCCAATCAAGAAAAACACAGCTAGACTGCTTATAGTATATGTCAGTTCCTCTAGCGCCGCTGGTATACTAAGGCTAAGTATCCGCTGCACCAATTTAGAGTCCCAAGCCATAAGGTCTGACAACGGTACCGAAAGTGCTAATCGCCCGGTAAAAGCTAGAGCTAAGCCCAACACTGCACCGATAATCTGGGCACCAGCCGTAGCCCAAGCTGCTCCAGCTACTCCCAGAGGCGGTATTTTGCCCCAACCAAAAATCAGGACATAGTCGCCGATAATGTTTATAATATTAGTAAAAAGAGCCAGTACCAGCGGGGTACGCGTATCTCCAGCACCTCTTAGCAAAGCATTTTCTACAAAGAGAGGCAGCATAAACAGTGTGGCCCCGCTGACAATCTTAAAGTAATCAGCAGCCAACTGTTGTACCACAAGCTCTGTCTTGCTTAGCCTAAATAATACCCCGGCCACCAAGTGCCCACCTGCTGCCATAATCAATCCCAATAAAAAAGCCAGCGCCAAAGCCTGACCTGCCACCCTACCAGCTTTAGCCTTATCCCCAGCACCAACAAATCGGCTTACCAGCGCAGCTGCACCAGTGCCCACAGCCGCAAAAACAAAGATGGTAGAAAAAACAACGCGACTGCCAAGCGCCACCGCTGCTAATTCTTGAGCTCCCAGCTGCCCAACCATAGCTGTATCCACTACACCCACCAGCATATGAAGACCCATCTCTAAAATAGCTGGCCAGGCCAGTTGGCGAATACGCGGGCCCAAATATCCGTAGTCTTTTTTACCTAAAGACATAGTAGACGTGGTCAAATTTGATCCTCTCCTAACTATTCCTATGACTATAGCTTATCGTTTGTCAAATTGAAAAATTTTTCTCCTGCCCTAAGTTAGTAAAGACTAAAGCTCTTTTTTGGTATAAACTTACCATAAGGTAATAAAAAGGCAATAAGCAATCTCATACACACGGTTCACTGTTACCGATCATTTTGCCAAGGAGGCTTGAAGCATCATGGAACTACTGAAAACTGTTAGCGAAACACGCCAGTTTGTAGCATCGCAAAAAGAGGAAAAAAGAAGCATCGGCCTAGTTCCCACCATGGGTTATTTGCACCAGGGCCATCTCAGCCTGATACATACTGCCCGAGAGCAAAATGACACAGTGGTAGTAAGTATCTTTGTAAACCCCACTCAGTTCGGCCCCCAGGAAGACTTAGACCGCTATCCGCGCGATTTAGAAAAAGACTGTCGTTTATGTACCCAAGCTGGGGTAGATGCTATTTTTATGCCCACAGCAAATGAAATGTATCCAGGGAGATTCCTCACCTGGGTGCAAGTGCAAGAGCTTACGGAAGTTTTATGTGGTGCATCCCGACCAGGGCATTTTCGAGGGGTAACCACCGTGGTAAACAAATTGTTTAATATAATTCAGCCCGATCGCGCCTATTTTGGCCTCAAAGACTTTCAACAAGCAGTGGTGATTAAGCAAATGGTGCAGGACCTGAATATACCTGTGGAAATTGTCGCTGTGCCTACAGTGCGCGAAGCCGATGGGCTAGCCACCAGTTCGCGTAATGAGTATCTTACACCCCAAGAACGTGCCCGTGCAACCGTTCTTTATCGTTCGCTCCAGATAGGTCGCCAACTTATTGAAGCTGGTGAACGCAATGTGCACTCAGTGCGCGAGGCCATGGTTAAAGAAATTGAACGCCAGCCCAACACTCGTATCGATTATATCGCTATTTGCGATCCAAGTACACTTGTCCCAGTAGACCAGATCAAAAACCAAGTCCTCTTGGCCTTGGCGGTATGGATTGGCAATACCCGGTTGATAGACAACGTACTGGTGGAAGTCTGAAATTTAGTCAGTCCCTAGCATCCTTCCACAGCCGCGGCTAGCTTGGCCCAACGGCTATAAGCTTTGTCCAGCAGGCGTTGCACTTCCTTAAACTCCTGAGCACAGCGCCTGGCTTCATTGCTATCCTGGTAAGTAATAGGATTGGCCAGAAATAGCTCTAATTCTCCTTTTTGTTGTTCTAAGTTCTCAATAGTATCTTCTAAATCTTGCAGCTCGGCCTGCCTCTTAGCAATTATTTTTTGCTTTTCTCTTTCGGCAGCACGGGCTGCTTTTTTGTCGTTCATCTGGTTTATCGGCCGGTGCTTTTCTTCTTCCTGATGTCTTTTCTTTTCTCGACTTTTTTCTTGATAATAAGCGTAATCCCCTTGGTAATATACGAGCTTGCCGTTCTCTATGGCCAAAACACCATTAACCAAGTTTTTCAGGAAGTAGCGATCATGAGAAACCACTAAAATGGTTCCAGGGAAAGTGGCTAATACGTTCTCCACCGCTTCCGAGCTGGGAATATCCAGGTGGTTAGTAGGTTCATCCAATATTAAGAAATTAGCTCCCGCTAGCATGACTTTGAGTAAGGCCAACTGTACCTGCTCGCCACCGCTAAGTTCTCCCACCTTTTTAAAAACATCATCGCCTGTAAAAAGCATTCGGGCCAGATACTGCCGTGCTACTTGCACCTTAATATTACTATCGCGCATTATTTCCCCTAACAATGTAGCCTCTGGATCCAACTCCGCGCAGTGTTGGGAGAAATAAGCAATGTTAACCCGGTTACCCAGTATTACCTGGCCGGTATCAGCTGCTTCTTCACCCATGATTATTTTTAGCAAAGTAGTCTTACCGCAGCCATTAGGGCCCACCAAGGCTAACCTTGCGCCCTTGGAAATTTTGAAGTTTACCTGGTCAAACAATTGTCTACCAGCAATGGATTTTGAAACATTTTTCAGCAGCACCACTTCTTCGGCACTGTCTTGACCCATCTTGATCTGTCCTGGACTTATTACTTTTTTCGGCGCTATTCTTTCTATCTTTTTAAGTCGCTTGAGCTGTCTCTGTCGCCCCCGTGCTTGTTTGGCTTTAATCCCAGCTTTGAACTGCAGAATATAAGCTTCGGTTTTCCGGATATAGTCCTGTTGCTTCTCATAAGCCCGCTGATGAGCCAGCCCTTCTTCCTGTTTCAGCTGCAAGTAAGTGGAATAATTCCCCGGATAAGACTTGAGGCGCCCGTCTCTTAATTCCACAATCCGATTAGCCACTCGGTCCAAAAACATCCGATCGTGAGAAACCACCAAAATAGCTCCAGAATAAGTGCTTAAGTAACCTTCCAACCACTCTACAGAATCCACATCTAAATTATTAGTCGGCTCATCCAATAGAAGCAAACGCGGTTCCATGGCTAATAAACAGCCTAGGTTAAGACGTGTCTTTTCGCCCCCGCTAAAGGCAGCCCAGGGTTGCTTAAACTGTTCTTCAACAAAACCCAGTCCTAATAAAATACGGCGCGCCATGGCCTCACAGACATAACCGTTGGCCAACTCGTAGGCTTGGCTAACATGGGCATATTGCTCTAACAATTGGTCGGTGTTTGGTCCTCCTACTGCCAGCTGTTCTTCCAGCTCCTGCAGCTGACGCCGCTGACGCAATATCTGCCCAAAGCCGGCCATGATTATATCCCAAGCAGTGGCACCGTCACGGTGATCGGGGAGCTGCTCCAGATAGCCCAAAGAAACCCCATTTTGTAGGGAAACTGTCCCGCTGTCCGGTAAAAGCTCTCCTGTTAAACAATTAAGAAAGGTTGACTTGCCTGACCCGTTACGGCCCACCATTCCGACACGTTCTTTTTCCTCGATAACTAAACTGGCCTCGGTTAAGACCTGTTTATCACCAAGGGCTATACCTATTTTATCGGCCTGCAATAAAGCCATCAGCCGTTCCCCCTCTTTACCTAAGGGATAAAAATCATATCAAAAAAGGCGCTACCACA